>JAZSKZ010000080.1:0-14673 GCA_045535135.1 Faecousia sp. | reverse complement strand
GGCAGTAGCGGGCATTGACCCTATGGAGGTTATGCAGGGCGCAGCAGAGGCCAAAAAGATTTATGACCTTCGCTCCTTTGAAAACCCCCTGTGGCTGTACACAGCTGCACGGAACCTCCTGTACCGTAGTGGCAAGGCGATTGAGATTCTGGAGTCCTTTGAGCCCGGCTTTAAGATGATGGGCGGCTGGTGGCAGCAGCTCTTCGGTGAGTCTGAGGGTAAGGACGGCAAGGGTATCTTCCCGGTTACCGCAGAATTTACCGCAGACCTCCACTCTCTGGGTCAGATGATTCAGCAGGGCGAGCGGAACATTTTTGAAACCATGATTCGCTTTGATGCCCCGGAGGAAACTGCTGTGGTCGGTGGCGACGATAAGAATCTGGACGGTCTCAATTACCTGGAGGGTAAGACCCTGGACTTTGTGGACACGCAGGCATTCCTGGGAACACTGGAGGCCCATGTGGACGGCAATGTGCCGGTCATCACTATGGATATGGGCAAGCTGGATAACTATAAGCTGGGCGAAATGTTCTATTTCTTCGAGCTGGCCTGCGGTGTTTCTGCCTACATTCTGGGCGTGAATCCCTTTAACCAGCCCGGCGTGGAGTTCTATAAGCGCAATATGTTCAAGCTTTTGGGCAAACCCGGCTACAACAATTAAAATTTTTTCATAAATTCTCCTGTTAGCCCTTGCAATAGGGAGGAAAAACTGTTAAAATTAAGTTACAGCAAATATGCTGCAAGCAAAGGAGGAGTTTCCGATGATTCACGTAATTATGGGCCTGAAGGGTTCCGGCAAAACCAAGAAGCTGATTGCTTCCATTAACGAGGTCGTTTCCAGCGCTAGTGGCGATGTGGTATGCATCGAGTACGGCAAGAAGCTGACTTATGATGTGAACTACCGTGTCCGCCTGGTGGATTCCCAGGAATATGGTATCGACAGTGTGGAAAAGCTGAAGGGTTTGCTGTGTGGCCTGCACGCCGGCAATTTTGACATTACCAATGTGTACATCGACAATCTGTATAAGACCATCGGCGCTGACCGTGCTGTGGGTGAAGCATTTATTCTGTGGTGTGCGAAGTTTGCTGAAAGCAACAATATGAACATCACCATCACCGTTTCCGACGATCCTGCAATGGCTTCTGAGGAAATTAAGAAGTACCTGTAAAAAACAAAGAAAGGCCGGAGAGCAATGCTCTCCGGCTTTTTACATTTCATAGATACCTAAAACGGTGGCAGGACCTTCTAAGTAGAGGGCGGTGATGGTGTCATTTTCCGATTGCAGGCGAAGCTTTAAGTCCCCACCGGGGTTATGGCATAAAAGCGCCTTGCCCGGCAGGCGCCCCTGCATATGGAGGGCGCAGGCAATACTGCCGCAGCCTGTTCCACAGGAGAGGGTATAGTCTTCCACGCCCCGCTCGTATGTAAGGACCTGAATGGCGCCGTTTTCCGGGGCAGTAAAGAAGCTGATATTTGCACCCTTGGGAAAGGCAGGGTGGTGGCGCAGAAAAAGTGCATCGGGCAGCAAGCTTTCTTTTTCCAATGTTTTGGAAGTTTCCAAAAGGGCGTGGGGGATGCCGGGATTTCCCAGCTCCACATAGATGGCGGGAAATGCCCGCTGAAAATCCAAAACGCCGGGCAGGTTCAGCTGCACCCGGTAATGATCGCCACCCAAATACCAGCCGCATACAACACCGGCATCGGTTTCCACTGTCATTTTATCCTGACACAGACCGATTTCCCGGGCAAAGCGGCAGATGCAGCGAGCACCGTTGCCGCACATTTCGCCCCGCAGACCGTCCGGGTTATAAAAATGCAGGCGAAAATCCCCGCACGATGAATGGTCCAGCGCCAAAAAACCGTCAGCACCGGTTTTTTTGCATAGCCGGATGGCAAGACCTTGCAGGTCTAAATCTTGATTCCGGGCGTCCAGCACAATAAAATCGTTGCCAGCCCCACTCATATGATAATATACCATAGACTATCTCTTCGGCTTCCAAAGCCGCAGGGGCAGGTGAACAATACCGGCTACCAAAATAATACCGAAGGCGATTGCGCCGGCTTCCAGAAGCAAACGGTTGCCGTACTGGGTAAAGAGTGTGCCGTTTCCCAATACCAGATAGCGGGTGGTGTAGTACAAGGTGCTGCCGGGAATCAGGGGAATGAGCATAGGCACCAAAAACAAAATGGCAGGCGCCTTAAGCAAGCGGGCAAAGATTTCTGACATCAGGCCCAAAACAGCGGTGGATATCAAAAGGCCCAAGGTGGAATTGTGATAAAAATGGACAACCAAAAGATAGACGGCCCAGGAGATTGCGCCGCCAAAGGCGATGGGGATGAGCTTCTTGCCACGGACGTGGAAGAGAATAGAAAAGCCCACAGTGCCCAGCATACCGGTAATAATTTGCAATGCTTCTTCCATATTATCCTCCAAAGGCCCACATAATGAGTGCAAAACCCAATGCGATGGCAAAGGCCTGTAAAATGGCTTCGCATAACCCCAAAAGACCGCTGATGGTATCACCGTTGATCATATCCCGCAGTGATGTGGTAAAGGCAATACCGGGAATGAGGAGCATAATATTACCAATACAGATTTTGTCTACAGATGTACCCAATCCCAGATAGGTTAAAATTACGGCAGACAGGCCTACGGCAGCGGAGCAGAGGATTTTCATCACAATCCGCTGAAGCGTCAGCTTTTCGCAGAAATAGGTTGCCCAAAACAGCACAAAGCCACAAAGAGCGGAGGATAAACCGTCCCAAGCATTACCGCCGAAAAACAGGGTAAAAGAGAGACCTATCAGCATATAGGCACCCATGCGCATCATTAAGGGATAGGCACTCTGTTTGCCAATGTCCCGGATGGCCTGCTGCAGCTGGGGCAGGGGCATAGGGCTTGCGCAGACCTTGCGGGAGAGGGCATTACAGCACTCGATACGGTGCATATCGGTCAGGTAGGCGGTAATGCGCCGGGTTTGGGTAAAGATTTTCCCGGAGTGGCTATGGACAGTAAGTACAATGCTGGAGGTAATGGTAAAAACATCCACCTTCCGGCAGCCGTAAGCTTCGCCCAGCCGGTGAAGGGTATCCTCAACACGGCTGACCTCAGCGCCGGCAGTGAGCATCATCTGTCCAATGTCCAGAAAAGCGGAGAGAATCCCGGGAAAGGCTTCATCATCCATCATATATCCGGGGTATACAGCTATATTTTTCACGGGTTTCCTCCCAAAAGGGTTTCCATATTGTAAAGACCGGGACCTTTACCTACCATAAACCGGGCGGCATCCACCGCACCGTCGGCAAGCATTGCCCGGGTTTCCGCCTGATGGCGGAGGGTAAGGGTTTGATTGGGGGTGCAGATATGCACCTCGTGTATGCCGACTACGCCGCCCATTCGCAGAGAATGGATGCCGATTTCGTTCTTCTCCCGCTTGCCTTCGCCGCTGCGGCCACAGTGGGAGGTAGCTTCGGGACGGACTTCCTTAATGGCATTATAAAGCATCAGCGCTGTGCCGCTGGGGGCATCTACCTTGCGGTTGTGGTGGGTTTCCACAATTTCAATATCCGCATCGGGGAAGAAGGAAGCGGCTTCCTTAGCGACCCGGCACAGTACCGCAATACCCAGACTCATATTGCCGGAGTAGAATACGGGAATTTCCTTCGCAGCTTCAAAAATCAGCGCCTTTTCATCCGAGGTATGGCCGGTAGTGCCAATAACGGCGGCAAAGCCGTTTTCCTTGGCATAGGCAAGCACATCCGCTACTGCGCTGTGGTGAGAAAAGTCAATGACCACATCGCCCTGAAGTTTTCCCAGTTCAAAAAAAGTCTTGGGGACATTGTTTTCCCCGTCAAGGCTCACAAGGCCGATGACCTCGTCGCCCAAAATGCCTTGAATCAGCTTTCCCATAGCGCCGTTGGCACCGCAAATTATCGCTCTCATTTCAGTACTCCTAACTGCCGCATACGGGCAAACAAAATTTCTTTATTTTTCTCGGTCATCGGGGTGAGGGGCAGGCGCACCCGGTTTTCACCGTAGCCCATAGCCGAAACCGCCGCCTTGGCGGGAATGGGATTAACCTCACAGAAAAGGCTCTGGATCAAAGGAAGAAGCTTGCACTGCATAGCCGCAGAGCCGGCGATATCGCCTGCAAACAGCATATCAGACATAGCCACCGTTTCCCTTGGCGCCACATTGGATACCACACTGATACAGCCCTTTGCGCCCATCGCCATCATAGGCTGGGTCAGACCGTCTTCGCCGGAGTAGATATCCAAATTATCCTTGCATTTGGAAATAATTTCTACCACCTGCGCCATATTGCCGCTGGCTTCCTTTAAGCCTGCAATCATAGGATGATGGGAAAGCTTTTCCACCGTGTCCGGCAGGAGATTACAGCCGGTACGGGAGGGGACATTATACATAATGACAGGTTTTTCCGATACATCTGCCACGGCAGTGTAGTGGGCCACAAGACCGTCTTGGGTAGCCTTATTATAGTAGGGGGTTACGACCAGTACACCGTCTGCACCGTCGCCACAGGCGGCACGGGTAAAGTCCAGAAGGTGTTCGGTATTGTTGGTACCGGTACCGGCAATCACAGGCACACGGCCATCTACCCGCTTTACCGTAAAGCGGATGACCTCTTTCCGCTCCTCAGGGGAGAGGGTGGCGCTTTCGCCGGTGGTGCCGACGGCAACCAGTGCATTAATGCCGGACTCCAGCTGAAAATCAATAAATCGGGCGAAGGCGTCATAATCTACGCCGTGGGCATTCATAGGGGTAACCATAGCCGTAGCGATACCTTTAAAAACTGTGTTTTTCATAGATGCGCCTCCTTATTTTTATCGGCCTGAGTTTCCATTATAACTGTATCATATTTTAAGAAAAAAGGAAATATATTTTTTACGGGATACTGCATTTTTTTGCAGTATCCCGTAAAATTTATACGCAGAATTGATTAAAGTACTCGTATAAGGGGGTAAGGGCAGTGAACAAGTCGTTTACCCGATGGAAAAGCTCCGGTCCGAAGGATTCGGGAGAGAATTCCTCCCGGCAGATGCAGGAGATATTACCCTTCCAGGTAAAGTAGGGAATAAGGGCGGGGTTGTCGGTTTCCTTGGGGCGTTTATACAGGTCGGCGGTGATTTCCATTCCGGTTTTCTTTTCCGTATCGGCAATCAGCCGGAGAAACTCCCGGGGATTTGCCGCAATATGGCGGCGGATTTGCTCCATAGTAGCAGGGCGGGGACGCCACAGGCAGAAGCCGTAGTTCATACCCTCGGGGAAAATTTCGAAAAACAGGCAGGGATTCTCTGCCCACCATTCCACATCCCGGCGAATACAGATCCAAAGCCCCTCCTTATAGGGCAGGGGATGGTGCATCCGGGCATCCCGATAAATGCGGCTGACCTTTAAAAGCTGCCCCGGCTTTTCCAAAAAAGGGGCGAAGAGGTCCTGCCCCAGCGCCTTCATCGGCTGATATAGATAGTTTACATAATCCTGCTTGTGGGCCATAAACCATGCCCGGTTATTGTTCAGGCGAATGCCCCAAAGGAAATCTACCGTTTCCGGGGAAAAACCGTTAAACATTTTCTTTCTCCTGTTTCTTTATTTGTTCGGCAATGGCGCAGCGGTCGGTATAAGGGCAGCTTTCGTAGCTGCAATCCACTTCCAGCAGGGTGTTGCCGGAAAATTCTGCACTGACCATACGGGATTGGTCCGATGTCCGGCAATAGCCGGAGAAAAAGTACTCAGTTTCCATCTTTCTCTTCCTTTGTAATGCAGAAGCCCATCGGGGCAAGCTCCAAAAGTCCGGGACTCTGCCGGAGAATGTGCCTACCCAGCAGAACCGGGGCGGGAGATACCTCCCACGGGTCGTGGCTTCGGTTTACATAAATATGCAGCGTGGTATTGTGAAGCTGGCGGGTAAAGTGGATAAGTCCGTCGGCGGCGTAGGAAAACGAGAGCGCTCCCTCCCGAAGGGCGGGCTGGGTGTTTCGCAGCTTACCTAACTGCTGATACAGGGAGATGAGGGCTTTATTTTCCCGCCCCCAAGGGTAGGTGCGGCGGTTAAAGGGGTCTTTGCCACCCTCCATACCGGCTTCATCGCCGTAGTAGATACTGGGTGTGCCGGGGAGGGTAAATTGGAGAAAAGCTGCCATTTCTAACAGCGATTCTGCCGCTTTTCGCTGATTGGGGGATAGTTTCCGCCGGGCAAGCGCCTGACGGGAGCCGTCAAAATCATCCACAAGGGCGGTGAGAATCCGGGGCGTATCGTGGGTGCCGAGCAGATTCATATTGCAGGCGATGACCTGCGGGGGATAATTTTCCAGTACGGTCATAATCCGTTCCCGGAAGACCCGTCCGTCATCCCGACCTCGCATAAAGTCCAAAATGGCGGTGCGGAAAGGGTAGTTCATACAACTGTCCAGCTCTCCGTCCACAAAGTAGCGGCGGCGGACATGGTAGGCAATTTTGTTGGAGGCGTCCTCCCATACCTCGCCGATGAGGAGCACATCGGGGCGGATGGCACGGATGCGGTTTTTTAGGCGCAGTACAAATTCGTCGGGCAGCTCGTCCACCACATCCAAACGGAAACCGTCAGCGCCCAGCTTCAGCCAGTGGGCGACCACCGAGTCCTCACTGTCGATAATATAATCCATAAAGCCGGGATCTAATTTATTGACCGTGGGCAAGGTATCAAAGCCCCACCAGCTATTGTAGGAATCAGGGTAATCATAGAACTGATACCAGCTATAGTAGGGGGAATTTTTATCCCCATAAGCGCCCTTGCCGCCGAAATGTCCGTATTTATCAAAGTACAGACTGTCTGCCCCGGTGTGGGAAAATACGCCGTCCAAAATTACCCGGATGCCCCGGGCGTGGGCGGCCTGACATAGGGCGGAGAAATCAGCTTCCGTACCCAGCATAGGGTCGGGGGTTTTGTAGTCGCCGGTGTCGTAGCGGTGGCTGGAAAAACTTTTGCAAATAGGATTGAGGTAAATAATATTCACGCCAAAAGAGGCAATATAGTCAAGCTTTTCGGTAATTCCCCGGAAATTGCCCCCGAAGAAATCGTTGTTGAGGATCCGGCCCTGTTCGTCTGGCTCCCAAGAGACCTCCTCGTTCCAATCTTTGTGAAGGATATAGGGGGTGAGTTTTCCTGTAAGGTCGCAGTCTCCGGCTTTATGGAAGCGGTCGGGGAAAATTTGGTAAATCACAGCGCCCTTTGCCCAAGCGGGGGTAGTAAAGGCGGCGGGAATGCAGCTAAGTTGCCAGCAATCGCCATCTTCCATATTGGTATCGTGCCCTTGCTTAAAGAGCCGGAAGCTGCCATCCGGCTTATGGATGCGGAAGTAATAAAAGTAAAGGCCGGGCTTTTCTATGGAAAAAACGCCCTTGTAAATGGCGTAGAGCCCGTCCCGGCGCAAAAAGTCCAGAGAAGCGGAAAAGGCAAAGCTGTCGTCTTCCCAGCAGAAAATGCACTCTACCTTTACTGCGGGTACAGAGGTGGGAATGTGAAGGTGCAGGGTACAGCTTTCCCCCGGGGTCAGTGTTCCGAAGGGCGATTTATATTCCGTTTTTTGAGAATCGAATAAAATCCGCATAAACTACTCCCAAAAGTTTTTGGATGGGAAGCGTGCGTTACACTTCCCATCCTCATTTTACATCATAGACCGAAATAAGTCCATATATTTTTGCGCGGGTCTATCCCAACTAAAGTCCTGCGCCATATCTGTTTTCTGCAAGGCACGGAATTTTTCCGGCGCTTTGTGATACAGACGGAGGCAGTTTTGTACGGCAGCACAGAAGTCGTCGCCGTTGTAGCTTTGGAAGGTAAAGCCCAGACCACCCTCACCGTTTTCGTCCACAGGGGGCACAGTGTCCCGCAGACCGCCGGTGGCGTGGACTACCGGCACAGTGCCGTAGCGCATAGCGTTCATTTGGCTCAGGCCGCAAGGCTCGCTCTTGGAGGGCATCAGGTAAATGTCGCCGCCGGCATAAATCCGGGAGGCAAGCGCCAGATTAAAGGTGATTTTTGCAGCAACCCGGTCGGGGAATTCTGCTGCCAGCTGGGTAAAAAATTCCTCAAAATGCTTTTCACCTGTGCCCAAAATGAGAAGCTGGAAGTCTTCGGTTGCCAGAAGCTTCCGAATACCGTAGCAGATAAGGTCCAGACCCTTATGGCCGGCAAGGCGAGTAACCATAACCAGCAGCGGTGTGTCGGGCTTTTGGGGAAGACCCACCTCTTTTTGCAGGGCGGCCTTACAGGCGGCCTTGCCCTCAATAAAGGTATCCTTATTGTAGTGGGCTGGGAGGGCCTTGTCAGTTTCCGGGTTAAATACACTCACATCAATGCCGTTGGTAATGCCGGTAAGCTTATGGGCGGCGTTACTGAGCACACCGTCCAGCCCGTGGGCATAGTAGGGGTACATCAGCTCCTTGGCGTAGGTTTCGGAAACGGTGGTAACCAAGTGGGCGGTTTCGATTGCGCCCTTCATCACATTCACAGCGCCGTTCATATCTACAAGAGCCCGGTATTCTCCCGGCAGCGCCAGCACATCGTCGTAGAAGCCGCCGTAGGCCCAGCCCTGATACTCCACATTGTGAATGGTGAACATACATTTTGTGTTGGGGAACAGGGGATGGTACTGGGCGTGCAGGAAGATAGGTACAGGAGCGGTCTGCCAATCGTTGCAGGCAATGACATCAGGGATATAGCCCAAAGCAACCATCGCATCCAAACAGGCCTTGGAGAAGAACGCAAAGCGCTCGCCATCGTCCATATCGCCGTAGATAGCACCCTCCCGGTTGCCAAAATAGTAGAGGTTGTCGATAAAATAGACCTGTACGCCGTCGGCTCTGTCCAAAAGGCGGAGGACACCGGCATACTGCTGCCGCCAGCCTAAGGCCACATAGAACTTTTTCACCTCTTCCACCCGGTAGGCGGGGTTATTACGGATTTTGCTGTAGTAGGGGAGAAAAAGAGCAACCTCGTTGCCGTCAATCCGGGCAAGGGCGCTGGGCAGCGCCTCCATGACATCACCCAGACCGCCGGATTTTATATAGGGTGCGCCCTCAGATGCCAAAATGGCAATTCTCATACGGTTTCACCCCGCTTCAGAATTACGGGATTGGCGGGGGTGCCTACCAGACGGGAGCCGGGGCTGACTACCACGTCCTTATCGAGAATGACGCACTTGAGGTAGCAGTTTTCGCCTACCACAGTGTCATTCATAATCACACTGTCTTCAATTACCGCATTTTTGCCTACGGTTACGTGGCGGAACAGCACACTGTTGCGCACTGTGCCCTCCAGCATACAGCCGTCTGCCAAAGTGCAGTTTTCCAAATGGCAGTCTTCACCGTAGTAGCTGGGCACCTGGTCGCGGACCTTGGTGTAAATGGGATGTTCACCCCGGAACAGGTTTTTCCGGATCTCCGGGTCGATAAGCGCCAGGTTTGCCTTGTAGTATTCCTCGGTGGATTCGTTAAAGAGAACGGTGCCGTCATAGTTATAAACATTGACGGAGAGATTGCCTGCCTGATACTGACGGAGAATGAAGTCCCTCTCAAAGCGGTAAAGGCTTCGGGCAACGGCTTCTTTTACGTGGTGGATCAGCAGGTCCTTGGCAATGATGAAAAGACCGATGGAAGCAAGATAGCCTTCCGGCGCCGCATAGTCAACTGCCATATCGGAAATCTCACCGTCTTTCTCGGTAATGGCCATATCCAGCCGCTTTGTGCCGTTGGAAATGCCGCTCTTGGCGACTACGGTAATGTCCTTGCCGCTGGCAATGTGGGCTTCCGCCACCTTACCAAGGTCCAGATTGCAAATCACACTGGGGTCAGCCAGTACCACATATTCTTCTTCGCCGTACTCCAGATACTCCATTACACTGTTAAGAGCATCCAGCTTACCACGGTAGCTGCTGTCTCTGCCGCTGGCGTAGGGGGTGAGGAATTCCAGGCCGCCCTCCTGCAGCTCCAAGTCCCACTCCTCGCCGGAGCCGATGTGATTCATCAGGGACTGGTAGTTATACCGGGAGATAATGCCGATGCGGCGGATACCGCAGTTGGTCATATTGGAAAGGGTAAAGTCAATCTGGCGGTAACGGCCACCGTAGGGCAGAGAGGCAATGGTACGCTTGTTGGTCAGTTCGCCAAGGGAGCTGTCGTAAATGTTGGCGAAAATAATACCCATCAAATTCATAAGTATTCCTCCTTTACAGCATTTCACCGGGGAACAGCACGCTGTTGGCCGGGACGGTGGCGTTCTTCTGGGTTACGCTGATTTGCTTCTTTTCACCGGGGGCGAAGGTGCCGCCCACAACAGCGCCGGAGCCGATACGGCTGCCCTCACCCAAAATGGCGTGGCGGACAATTGCGCCGGCTTCAATAACAGCGCCGGGCATAACCACCGAGTCTTCTACCAGGGCGTTTTCACCTACATAGCAGCCGGTAGAAATGATGCTGTGCTTTACTGTGCCGAAAATTTCAGAGCCTTCTGCAATGAAGCAGTTGACGGTCTTTGCCTTTGCGTCAATGTAGCTCGATGGCATAGCGCTGTTCCGGGCGTAAATCTTATCCCGGCCGGTGCCCCGGATATCAAATTCGGGATTCTTGCCCAAAAGCTCCATATTGGCTTCCCACAGGGAGTCGATAGTACCTACATCCTTCCAGTAGCCGTCGAAGTTATAGGCCATCAGCTTGCAGCCGTCGCCCAGCAGATTGGGAATGATGTTCTTGCCGAAGTCGTTCTCGGAGGTGGGGTCTTCCTCGTCGGCAATGAGATAATCCCGGAGCACACGCCAGTTAAATACATAAATGCCCATAGAAGCATTGGTGGACTTGGGCTTTGCGGGTTTCTCCTCAAATTCGTAGATGGTGCCGTCGGGGTGGGTGTTCATAATGCCGAAACGGCTGGCCTCCTCCAGAGGCACATTCCGCACGGCAATGGTGCAATCTGCGCCGGTCTTTTCGTGGTGGGCGATCATAGCGGCGTAGTCCATTTTATAAATGTGGTCGCCGGAGAGAATCAGCACATACTCCGGGTCAAACCGGGCGATAAAAGGCAGGTTCTGATAAATGGCGTTGGCAGTGCCCTTATACCACTCAGACTTTTTGCTCTGGGCGTAGGGGGGCAGGACCTGAGCGCAGGAGTGGGACTTATTAAGACCCCAAGGCTGGCCGTTGCCGATGTACTCATTGAGCGCGAGCGGCTGATACTGGGCCAGAATACCCACCGTATCAATGCCGGAATTGACGCAGTTGGACAGGGGAAAGTCGATAATGCGGTATTTGCCACCAAAGGGGACAGCAGGCTTTGCGGTGTTCTCAGTGAGAACCTTCAACCGGCTGCCCTGTCCACCGGCCAGAAGCATAGCAACACAGCGTTTCTTTTGGAAGTACATAGCAATTACTCCTTATGCTCATATTTGCAGGGATGATCCTGCATAAATCTCCATACATAACATATCACATTTTGCAGCATTTTTAAAGAGGGAAAATGCACAAGTTTGCAAAATTTTTTTGGGCAAAATAACCAAAAATTTTAAATACAGAAAAACGGTTATGGGGAAATCGCTATAAAAAAGCTCCTGTTTTGGTATAAAGCGGCGAAAAATGGCGAAAATAAAACATTTGGAGAATAGCGGAGGTACAGGCGGCGTAGGGTATTAGGGAGGTGATGAAAAGTGGAAAAGAAAAAATGGACGGTTTACGGTTTCTTTATTGCCCTTTCTCAGGCGGTGGGAATCCTGTCGGGACTTCTCAGTCGGGCGGGGATGGAATACTTCAGCGCTGCGGTAATAAAACCGCCGCTGTCGCCCCCGGGTATCCTGTTTCCCATTGTGTGGACGGTGCTTTATGCCCTTATGGGCATCGGGGCGGCAAGGGTGTATATGCAGCCGGATTCCCCAGAAAAGGCCCGGGGGCTTAATCTGTTTATTGCTCAGCTGGTGGTAAATTTCTTTTGGAGTTTGATTTTCTTCAACGCACAGGCCTACGGACCGGCATTTTTCTGGCTGCTGCTGCTTTGGGCGCTGGTGGCACTTATGACGCTTTCCTTCTACCGGGTAGAGAAATGGGCGGGACTTTTACAGATTCCTTATCTGCTGTGGCTTACATTTGCCGCTTACTTGGCGGCCGGGGTGTGGTATTTGAATTAAAAAGGTTGCAGACGGGGAAAAGCTGTGGTAAACTGTAGAATATCCAGATAAATTCTTATTCAAAAGAAAGGCGTCATTATGCAAGTATTTCAAATTACCTTAAGTCAGATTCTTCTGCTGTTTGCCCTGATGGCGGTAGGTTTTGCCTTCAACCGCAGCGGCCTGATGCCCAAGGAAACCTCCCGGGTACTCTCCCGGCTGGAAACCTATCTGTTTTTGCCTTGCCTGAATTTTAAGACCTTTTACGAAAGCCTTCGTACCGATAATTTGAAGATAGCAGGGGAGCTTTTGATTTACGGCACGGTTACGATGCTGGTGTCTTTCCTCATTGCCGTACTCATTGCCCGATTTTTCTCCAAGGATACATATATTAAGGGGATCTACGCCTACTCTTTTACCATTTCCAATATGGGATTTATGGGAAATGCGCTGGTGCAGGGCGTGTTCGGCCCGGAAGCATTTTTCCACTATATGATGTTCCAGATTCCTTTCCTGATTTTTATCTATACCTACGGAATGTATGCCCTTGTACCCCGGAAGGAGGGGAAGGGCTTCTCCCTGAAAAACCTTGTGAATCCTGCCCTTATCGGTTTGGCGCTGGGTGCGGTGTTCGGCATTTTTGAAATTCCTCTCCCGAAATTTCTCACAGGCACCGTTTCTGCCGCTGCCAGCTGTATGTCCCCGGTGGCGATGCTTATTGTGGGTTTTGTGCTGGCAAATTATTCCCTGAAGGCACTATCGAAAAATGTGCGGATTTACATTTCCTGCGTTGTTCGTCTGGTGGCAATTCCCTTGCTGGTTTACCTGCTGATGCGGCTTTTGGGTGTGAGCGAAGATATTATGCGTGTGGCGGTTTGCATTTCAGCGCTGCCTATGGGACTTAACACTATCGTCTTCCCGGAGGCCTACGGCGGCGATGCCACCACCGGCGCTGCTATGGCGCTGATTTCCCACATTATGGCCATTGCCACAATGCCGGTGCTGTTTGGACTTTTACTGTAATAAAATTGGCGTGCTGCGAAAGGCAGCACGCCGATGTTTTATGTAGGATTAGCCGAAGGTCTCCGCATCCTTGTATCTGCATACCAAGGGCTTGGAATTGTCGTTTGTGTGGGACAGCAGCCACTTGAAAACCTCAGGGTCTGCATAGGTGGGGGACCAAGCATTATGCCGGTCGGCAGAGTAGATGGTCAGCTTGGCACTGCCGCCCTTTTTGTTGACCGCATCCACCATTTTCTTGGATTCTTCCCAGTTTACCACATTGTCTCCGTCGCAGTGGAAGGCCCAGGCTGGAACATTAATAAGCCTTGCGGCATTCCAGTACATACCGCCGCCGCAGATGGGCACAATAGCGGCAAAATAATTGGGCAGGCTCATAGCAATATGCCAAGTGCCGTAGCCGCCCATACTGGGGCCCATACCGTAAAAACGGTCTTCGTCCACGAAGGGTAGGGAGGTGGCGTGAATAACCAGTTCCTTGAGCAGGTGGAATAAATCAAACCAAGTGTTGGCGCTGCACAGAGGCGCAACTACCACGAAGGGAAAATTCTCGTGCTTTTCTACTTCCTGAAAGAAGGGATTTTCCTTCAGCTTTCCGATATCGTCAGACCGGCCGCCTGCGCCGTGGAGCAGGAAAATGGTGGGGTATGTTTTTCCTTCGTCAAAGCCTTCGGGGTAGCGAATCAGGTATTGCAGCTTACCCAGCGTATGTTCTGTGCAATGCATAAATACGCCTCCTTAAAATTTTTATACATTATAGTACAGGAGAAAATGAATGTCAACTTGCATTTTTCTGCGCAACGCCGTATAATAAAAGTACGGAACGGAAACGGAAGTGAAAGTATGAAAGCATTTCGCCATTTTTGCACCATAACAAAGCACCGCTTTATTGTAATGACCGGCTGCTTTCGGGTGGGCCTTATCTGGCAGGGACTGACTCACGATTTGTCCAAATACTCCCCAACGGAGTTTTTAAGCGGTATGCGCTACTATCAGGGCAACCGCAGTCCCAACTCCGCGGAGCGGGAAGACAGAGGCTTTAGCACCGCCTGGATGCACCACAAGGGGCGTAACCGCCACCATTATGAGTACTGGACGGATATGAACATCGCTACCCGGCAGTATGAGCCGGTGCCTATGCCGAGACAATACTTAGTGGAGATGGTAATGGACCGCCGGGCGGCCTGCATCGTTTATCAGGGAAAGAAATATACAGACAGTTCTGCCCTTAATTACTTTACCGGCAGCATTGAAAAGCAACGCATGCATCCCCAGACGGCCCGGGAGCTGGACTACATTTTGTGCATGCTCAGCGAAAAAGGGGAGAAGGAGACTTTTCGCTATCTTCGCAGGGAAGTTTTGAATGGAAGACCCTTTCCTTGGGAAGAATAATGACGGCGAGATAAAAAATTGCAAAAACAGGAAAAAAGCTCTTGACTTTTGCAGATTATTTCGTATAATAAACAAGTCTTTAGAGGATTAGTGTAACGGTAGCACAC
>JAZSKZ010000015.1:0-5068 GCA_045535135.1 Faecousia sp. | reverse complement strand
CCGTACCATCACATCAGCCGATATAACCCCACCGCGCGCCAATAATGGGAGCATCTGCGCCCTGTGCCCGGCGAGAGCCGAACTCCAGCACCGTGCGGCCCTCGGCGGCACGGACAACCCGGTTTGCCTTGGTGGCAATCAGGCTCTGGTGATTGACAGAGAGCAGAATGAAGGTTTCAATCAGCTGAGCCTGAATGGCAGGCGCACGGACAATCATAATCGGCTCGTTGGGGAAAATGGGCGTGCCCTCGGGAACTGCCCAAATATCGCCGGTGAAGCGGAAATCGGACAGGTATTCCAAAAATGCTTCGGAGAAAATCTTCCGGCCACGGAGATATTCGATATCCTCGGGAGAGAAATGCAGGTCCTTAATATACTCGCAAATCTGCTCCAAGCCTGCCGCAATGGCAAAGCCGCCCCCATCGGGGCATTTCCGGAAGAATACATCGAAATAGCACATTCTGTCCTTATAGCCGTTTTCGAAGTAGCCGTTGCCCATTGTCAGTTCATAGAAATCGCAGAGCATTGTTAAGTTGAGTTTGTCATAGACACCCATAATGGCACCTCTTTTCTGAATTTGTGCTTATTATAAATCAAAGAAAGTAAAATATCAATCCCTTTATTGACACCATTCCCTATTTCCGTTATACTTGTACAAAAAAAGGAGGTTCGGTTATGGAAATTACTGTTGGAATGACGGGAGAAGCTTTTACCTGCGTGGAGCGGGAGGATACTGCCTTGGAGGTAGGCTCGGGAAGCTTACTCGTTTACGCCACGCCCTGTATGGTGGCGCTGATGGAGGGCGCAGCCTGCGAGGCAATCGCAAGTGCGCTTCCCGAGGAGAAAACCTCTGTGGGTACGGAGCTTAATATCTCCCACCTATCCGCCACGCCGGTGGGTTTGGAGGTCCGGGCAACGGCGGAGGTAACTGCCGTGGAAGGCCCGATGATTACCTTCAAGGTAGAAGCCTTTGACGAAAAGGGCAAAATCGGCGAAGGCACCCACAAGCGGGCGGTCATCACCACCCAGCGCTTTTTGGACAAAACCTACGGAAAGCTATAAGAAACAGCCGGGAAGGAAAATTCCTTCCCGGCACTTTTACTGTTTCTAGAATGGGTTATGCCTGCGTATTTGCTCCAAATGCAGCTTTCAAGTCGCCAAACAGATTTCCGCTTTCTATGGCATAATTAGCATCCAAACCGCTTATGCAGTTCATAACTTTCGTATTCATCAGAAAATGGATTTCCGTACCGTCGGCTTTATCAAATGTTACCATAAAAGCGCCGCCCAAAAGCACCTCGCCGTTGTCATCCGTGGTTTTAACCCGATCTTCCGTTTCCACAAGTGTCAGACCTTTCAGATACCGGATCACCGGTGCCATCTGCTCCCCACTGACCGGCTCACAGGCAGAAAATCGAATCCTCACAACCCCGTCAAAAAATTCATCTGTAAACAGCGAATTGTTTACCGGGTCTTTCGCCGGATCGGAACAGCCAAACATACTTATTACCAAAACCGATGCCAATAAGATGAGCAGTACTTTCTTCATTGCAGGCCTCCTTAATCAACAAGTGTTCTGCTTTAATGTTTATACAGCTTCTGAAACACATCCGTCAGTTACAAACAGGCAGCGCTTGGCATAGGCGGCAACCTCTGCATCGTGGGTAACAACAAGAACGGTAATGCCCTCGCTGTTCAGTTTTTCCAAAATCTCCATAATCTGACGGCTTGTTTCCGAATCCAACTGCCCGGTAGGTTCATCGGCCAGAACGATTTCCGGCTTTGTTACGATTGCCCTTGCAATGGCAACCCGTTGCTGCTGACCGCCGGAGAGCTGATTGACTTTCTTTTTCGCTTGATTGGCAAGACCCACTGCGTTCAGCGCATCCATTGCCATACTTTTGATTTTTCTGTACGGGGTTTTCCCAAGCAGCAAAGGAAGCATTACATTATACAGCACAGACTGGTCGCTGATAAGGGCAAAATCCTGCAAAACAAAGCCAATCTTTTGGTTGCGAATTGTGGATTTTCCTTCATCCCCCAATGTATTTATATCCGTACCGCTTAGCTTATAGCTGCCGCTTGTGGCATTGTCCATACAGCCGATGATGTTGAGCAGCGTGGTTTTTCCCGAGCCGGAGGTGCCCCGGATTGCCACAAACTCTCCCTCATCGATTTTTAGGGATACATCCCGCAGGGCGTAGAAATCTTCCTTACCGACCTTATAAATCTTATTGATATTTTTCAGTTCAATCATTTTAATACACCTCGCAGATAAGCAGTGGGGCTATACTTCACCATAGACCATATTGCCACGCCAACGGAAATCAGTAGGGTAACAAGATAATAGATGAGGACAACGATCAGGCAATCAGCGGAAACAGAATTTCTTGTGTAAGTGGTAATCCATATTATCAGTTCTTGCGGCAGTTTCATTTGCATCAGCTTAATGCTCAGTAGATTCCACTGCATCTGTGGCCACAGGTAAATGTACAGTACCGACAAAAGCAGCACCGGGGTAGTGATAAGCTGGAATGTGGTAAATACCAAAAGTCCGCATTTTTGGCGGCTGAAGCCGCACAGATATAACAGAGCCGTATCCCGTCGCTTTTTGTGGAAGGTCAGCACCAATATGCTAAACAGCGCCACCGCAGCAGATGTGGCCAAAAACAGTGGTCGGGGCATAACGGACCGAATCCGGTCAAGGGCAGTATCATTACTCGTATTCCAGACTTCAGCAAAGCTGTAGGGCACGGAGTTGGGCGCCACTCGCTGCAGGATTTCATCCCTTTGCGTCTGGGTTGCCTCCTCCTTAAAAATAACAATCACATTTTGATCGTACACAACCTGCTTTGCATGCTGCCCAATCAGCGCCTCATTGCTTTCAGTGGCCTGCATCAGTAGGATATTGCCGTCCCTAAAAAAGTCAGAAATATACGGATTGGTTGCGGACACCGACAATGCCATATGGCGGTAGGGATAGTTAAGATGACCGGCAACCGGCAGGGAAACCTCCTGACTGCCAATCTTCAGAGAAATGGTGTCGCCTTTATCTAAGGCGTTAAAGGCGGTACTGCCCAAAATACAACCGTCCGGCGCGGCAGAAAAATCCATCCCGGTCTTTTTCAGACCCGGGAAATATTTGAGCATTTCCGGCTCATAAAGCGCTATGCTGACGCGGGTTTTCCCGTAAGATACGGGGTTTACGGTGCGTATGGTCAATACGGTTTCTACCAGTGCTTCTGCTTCCAAATCTGCTTCAACGGTTTGGGCATATGTACTGTCTGTTCCGCTCTCTACATCAAACTTTGTAGGAAAATAGACAAGCAATACAAAATTTTCCGCATTCTTTACTTTCAGCGCATCCACATCAGCTCTGACAGCGCGAAGTTGCGAGAATGCAAGAACGCCCATAAAGATTGCCCAAAACATCATAACGGAAAGGACAAAGGCAGATAAGCGGATGCCCTTCAGGTAATGCCGCAGGAGTTTCAAAAGCTTCATACCACTTCATCCTCCTTTCAGGAAACGCGCCGCCGGGCACTTGCAGGCGTGGAAAGCACGGCGCGGAGGGTAACAGGAATAGCGGCCAACAGGGAAAGACCGCCCATTAACAGGAAAACATTGCAATAATCCATAAATGTATAGCGCAGACTCTCCGTAATATTCAAGCCCCGGAATATCGGCTCATACAGAAGAATGTGCGCCAGTATACCGGACAGGCAGGTTAAGCAGCACAAGAAAAACGCTTCCGTAAAAATATAGCCTGCAAGCCTTCTCCTCCCTGCGCCCAGCACAGTGAAAACTGCATTTTCCCGCACACGGGAACTGACAATATAATGCAGAAGAAACGCATAGGCAATTACAGAGATAACTGCAGTGCCAACAATTCGCTTTAAGGCCGTTTCATCAGCGGCTGTATTGTACATAGCCGTGTGTGTCAAGCTGTTATAAAGGTTTGCAGTATTGGGAAATAGACGCAGCAGATCCTTTTCAAAGGCATCATTTTTCGGATCTTGCTCTTCGGTTATGCGCACTTCAATGATTCCTATGCTGTCTAAACCGCCTAACTCTACAAAGGTATCGTAAGGGATAAGGTCATATTCGGCGGAAGTAACGCCTATGATTTGGAAACGGATATCCTTGTACTCTTTGCGTCCGCCAAGCAGGGCATCGGAATCCATAGGGATGAGCATTTGGTACGGCTCGGTAAACTGCATTGTGCCCTTAATGCGGCGCAGAGGGTAGTCGCCTACGCAGGTGCCCACCTTTTCCTTGTTGATTAAGCGGCAGGATTCCAAAAGAGGATGGGTAAGCAGCTCCTCTACAGAGGTTTTTTCTGCCGGGGTATCTCTAAAGGATAGTTTATAGTACCTGTATGCGCCCTCGTCTCTGTTTGCAATGGTAGGCATCAAATTACCGTAGCAGTAGAGCACCATAACGGTATTGAGCATTCCGCCAATGAGAAACAAGGCAAAAATGCCTTTGTTTTTTACAATGTACTGCTTCACCCGGCAAAAGAATAAATATAACTTGTTCATAATCGTCCCTCATTATATTCAAAGCACTACAAAAAGCAAAACGGCGCACCGCAAAATATGCCGGCACACCGTATCATAAGCATTTTTTAATTGGCAACCTCACGATACGGCAAGAACAATCGGAAAGCGGCAAAACGCCATTCTGCAGAAAACTGTAGAAGATCACTTTCATTGTTTTTACACCTCCGTTGTGGGGCTTAACACGATTGCAAATGATGGGTCTTTTCCCTTAACTCCTTCTGTAAATTTATTATAACCTATAATAATTATAATGTCAAGTAAAAATTTTCGACAATATACAACACGCACGGGCGATCACTGATCGCCCCTACACACCTATCGAAAGAAAATGTAGGGGCGGTCAATGACCGCCCGTTAAAGTATTCTGTTTTATATTTCCTGTCTGCCTTCCAAGGCGCGGGAGAGGGTGATTACGTCGGCATATTCCAGCTGACTGCCCAACGGCACACCGTAGGCAAGCCGGGTTACCTTAATATCCATAGGCCGCAGAAGACGGGAGATGAACA
>JAZSKZ010000002.1:0-2160 GCA_045535135.1 Faecousia sp. | reverse complement strand
GGACAGAAACCCCGGTGATAAGGAAGCGGAGGAGAAGTTTAAGGAACTGGGCGAGGCTTATGAAGTGCTGTCCGACGATGATAAGCGCTCCCGGTACGACCAGTTCGGCTTTGCCGGTGTAGACCCCAATTACGGCGGCGGTGCCGGTGGCTACGGTGACTTTGGCGGTTTTGGCGGCTTTGGTGGCTTCGGTGATATCTTTAGCGAATTCTTTGGCGGCGGCGCTTCTTCTCAGCGCACCAGGAACGGTCCCCGCAGAGGCGAGGATGTGGGTGTGCGGCTGGAGGTCACCTTTGAAGAAGCGGCCTTCGGCGCGGAAAAGGAGATCACCTATTACCGCGTTGAAAACTGCGGCAGCTGTAAGGGCAGCGGCAGTGCTGACGGTGCGATTGAAAGCTGCAGCCGCTGCGGCGGCTCCGGTCAGGTCCGGGTCACCCAGAATATGATGGGGATGGCGTTCCAGTCTACCTCCACCTGTCCCCAGTGCAGCGGCAGAGGTAAGATCATTAAAAATCCCTGTACCACCTGCCGAGGCAAGGCAAAGGTCCGCAAGAGCCACACGGTAAAGACCAAAGTCCCTGCGGGCATTAACCACGGACAGAGCTTCCGCCTGCGGAACGAAGGCTGCGTGGGCGCAAACGGCGGTCCCAACGGCGATGTGCTGGTGGAAACTTACATCAAACGGCACCCCATCTTTACCCGGGAGCGTATGGATGTACTTTGCGAAGTGGCCATTACCTTTACCCAGGCGGCTTTGGGCGGCGGGATCGATGTGCCTACTCTGGGCGGAAAAACCAAATTCCAGATTCCGGAGGGCACCCAGACCGGCAGAGAGTTCTTCCTCTCCGGCAAGGGAATTCCCCAGGTGGGCAATCCCCGTTACCGGGGCAATCAGCGGTTTACCGTGGTGGTGGAGACCCCCACCCGGCTGACCAAGGAGCAGCGGGAACTGCTGCAGAAGCTGGATGATACCTTAGATGTAAAGGCAAGTCCCAAGCGGAAAAAATTCTTTGATATGGTCAAAGACCTGTTTGACTGAAAAAACCCCGGAGTGATCCGGGGTTTTTTCTCTTGCCCTTATAACGAAAATGTATTATAATATTTCCATATCCCCCAAAAAACGGAGGTCATAAACATGAAACGTACAGATTATATCAGCTGGGATGAATATTTTATGGGCGTTGCCAAGCTGGCAGCCCACCGAAGCAAGGACCCCAGCACCCAGGTAGGCGCCTGCATCGTCTCTCCCGACGATATCATCATCTCCACCGGCTATAACGGCATGCCTAAGGGCTGCTCTGACGATGAATTCCCCTGGGACCGGGAGGGTGCGGAGACTAAGTACCCCTATGTGGTCCACGCAGAGCTGAACGCCATCTTAAATGCCAATGGCAGAGACCTCCGTGGCAGCCGGGTGTATGTTGCCCTGTTTCCCTGTAACGAGTGCGCCAAGGCGATCATCCAGAGCGGCGTGAAGGAAGTGGTATATCTGTCTGACAAGTATGGAAATACCCCCGGCACTTTGGCATCCAAGCGGATGCTGGCGGCAGCGGGCGTAAAATGCACCCAGCTTAAGGCAAATACCAAGACGATCACCATTGACCTGATCCCGGAAGAAGAGAAATAAAAAGTCCTGCCCGTTGTGACACAACGGGCAGGATTGCTTTTGTAAGGGTATTATTTTGTTTCTGTCCAATGTGTTTTGTAGGCGCCCGGCAGACAGCCGATATTTTTCATGAATACGCTGGTACAACGCGCAATGATTGCAGCTGTGTAGGGGAGGGGCAATGCCCCTCCCTTTCAAATTCCGGTTTGCATTGGCAGTTTGACAACTGCCAATGCAAAATGCAGAATGCATAATGCATAATTATTGTGTCGGCTATGCCGCCTATTTCAATCATTTTCCGAAGGAAAATACCACAATTGTGCATTCAGAATTGTGAATTATGCATTTCGGGCATCTGCCCGATAAACCGGAATTTGCAGACTTTTCCTCTTTTAAAGGGAAGTCGTCTGTGCTATAATGGTAAAAAATGTCGAGGAGGGGTCGCTATGATCTCCGGTTTGCAAAAAATGACGCTGTTGGATTACCCCGGGAAGGTAGCCTGCACCGTATTTCTCCAGGGGTGCAATTTCCGCTGTCCCTTTTGTCACAATTCC
>JAZSKZ010000144.1:0-6712 GCA_045535135.1 Faecousia sp. | reverse complement strand
TCTTCCTAAGACCGCTTGGCCTCCGACTTACCCAGCAGCTCGATCCAGCCCTCACCGTGACAGGTGGAGCAAACCTGACCATTCACTTCACCGGTGCCGTGGCACTTGTGGCACTGCATATCCATTTCGCAGCTGGGCTCGGTAAAGGGGAAGTGGTGAGGACGGAAACGCATAACTGCATCCTCACCGTACAGGCTCTTCATAAGGGTAACAAGCGCACCCTTCAGGTTGCCCATCGTAATATTTTCGTCAATGACAAGACCTTCAATCTGGTGGAACATAGGGGAGTGGGTAGCATCTGCTTCGTCTTTGCGGTACACACGGCCGGGCGCTAAAATGCAGATGGGAGGCTTAGCGTCTTCCATAACACGAATCTGCATGGGGCTGGTCTGGGTACGAAGAAGCAGGCTGTCATCGTCCGTAAAATAGAAAGTGTCGGAACGATCCCGGGAGGGGTGGCCCTCCTCAATATTCAGGCGGGTAAAGTTGTAATCCGCCAGCTCAACCTCCGGGCCGTCAACAATTTTATAGCCCAAAGACACAAATAAATCTTTGATTTCCTGAAGCACCTGGTTCATGGGATGCTCTTTTCCCATAGTAACAGCAGTGCCGGGAATGGTAACATCCAGGCTTTCAGCCTGCAATTTAGCCTCCAGAACGGCGGCGTTGACGGCAATCTTTCTTTCTTCCAGTCGACTCTCAATTTCCGCACGAACGGTGTTGGCAATCTGTCCCATTACGGGGCGTTCTTCCGGGGAGAGCTTGCCCATTTGTTTCAGAACGGCAGTCAGTTCGCCTTTCTTACCTAAAAATTTAACACGAAGCTCCTCCAGCTTTGCCGGGGTATCGGCCTCGCTTAGTGCAGTGATCGCTTGCAGCTTAATCTGCTCCAACTGTTGTTTCATATCCGGTTTCTCCTTCCAAAATGTATAAAAAATACCCTCATCCCAACCGGGACGAAGGTTAAACCTCCGCGGTACCACCCGCAATTCGCCAAAGGCGCAGCTCATCGGTGCGATTACACCTGAGATTGATAACGGAATCACCCGGCGCACCCTACTGCATTTCAGGCTGCGGCTCGTGGGAGAACGCCCGATGCTGCACGTAAGCGGTTTCCACCCTCCCGCTCTCTCTATCCTACGCAAGCCAGCATTAGACAGCCCAGTCATAGCCGTTACATATCTTCGTAAGATTACCACAGCTTTTGGGAAAAAGCAAGGATTTTTCAAAAAATTTGCGAAAAAAGAATACTTTGCCGCCCTATAAAATAAAAATGTTACTAAATCGCTGGTATGAACGGAGGAATGAGAATGAAAAAATATTTATTGCTGCTGATACTCCCGGTGTTCCTACTTTTTGGTTGCGGGAAGGATAGCGGAGAAATCGGCGGTGCGTTAGCAATGCGACAAAGATTACTTTCCGGGAATGGGTGCACCTTTACGGCAACAGTTACTGCCGACTATGGGGACAAGGTGTATTCATTTACCCTAAAATGTCAGGCAGATAAACTTGGGGATATGACATTTACGGTTACAGCTCCGGAAGCAATTAACGGTATTTCCGGGAAAGTTACGGAAATTGGCGGACATCTTACCTTTGATGATAAGGCGTTGGCATTTGCCCCGATTGCAGATGGACAGGTTACGCCGGTAACAGCCCCCTGGCTATTGCTTAAAACTCTGCGAAGCGGCTACATCTCCGCCTGCGGGAAGGACGGGGAGCAAATTTATATACAAATTGATGACAGCTATGCTGAGCAGGCGCTACATCTGGATATCTGGACAGATAAAAGCTTTATGCCTGTTCGGGGCGAGGTGCTGTGGATGGGGAAGCGGATTCTGACAATTTCCGTGGAGGATTTCGAAATTTTGTAACTGCCTGTCGGTTTCTGCATAGGATAAATCACAAACACTACCGTATAATTTTCCTCTGTGCGTGGGACAATACCATTACCCTCGTTACATAAGGACATAGGGTAGCGTGGGAATGATTTCTCCGGAGTGTGAAAAGGATGGACAGTGTAGTCAAAAGGGGAGATATCTTCTATGCCGACCTTTCCCCGGTAGTCGGCAGCGAACAGGGTGGCACGCGCCCGGTATTGATTGTGCAAAACGACACGGGCAACAAATATTCCCCAACTGTAATTGCTGCCGCAATTACAAGCCAGACCGGCAAGGCAAGACTCCCAACCCATATTAATATTGCTGGCGGCAGTGTTGGACTAAGTAAGGATTCAGTGATATTGTTGGAGCAGATCCGCACAATCGATAAACGCCGTTTGCGTGAGCATATGGGGAAATTAGATGATGCCCATATGCATTTGGTGGATGATGCGATTGCCATCAGCTTTGGTTTGCACGACAATCGAAACGGAATATGAATGATACCCCCCTGACCGCATAAAATTGGTTAGGGGGGGATTTTATGGAGTATGAAATTTTGCATAATGGGCACAGGGCAGGAAAGGCCATGGTAAATGAAGCGGGACTTTACTATATAGTGCGGTGTACCTGCCAAAAGTCCAATGAAATGCTGAGAATTGTTGCGAGGTGTAGAGGTGGCGAAGAAAACATAGGGATTTGCGTCCCTGCAGGAGGGCATATGGAGGTTACGGCCAAAATCCCGAAAAAGCGACTGCAGAATTTAGAGGGATTTTATGTAAAAGCTGCCGACCGAAATAAGAAATGGCTGCCCCTCAAGGAAGGACAGCCGGTGGAAGCTTTGGAGGAAATCTTAGGAGGAAGGCTCATAATGCGTGAAGGTGAAATTGGGGTGGAACTGTAGCTAATCCACAGTAATGCGGTCAGCTATGTTCTTAAATATACCATCCCCAATACCGTGTACATTTCTAAGCTCATTAATATCAGTGAAATCGCCGTGGGTTTCCCGGTAATCAATAATCCTTTGTGCGATTACTGCACCAATGCCGGGTAGAATTTGCAGCGCTTGGGCATCTGCTAAATTGATGTTGATTTTCCCGTCATTTATCCAGGCGACGGTGGCTTCCGGCGGACCGTTTTTGTCAAGCGCAAAGCGGTTGCCGGAAGTTTGTCTGCCAATGAAGACGCCAATGAATAACAGGACGCAGGCGGCGGTGGGAAGTATTATGGTTATAAAAAGGGATTTTTTCATATTGCGATCTTCCTCCATTGACTAAAACCTTGGAAACTGGTATACTTAATTATACACAAATCTCCACATAAAACAAGTATGGTGAATTGGATGAGAAGGATTGCGACAATTATTATGTGTCTGTGGCTGGTGATTGGTTGCCTGTTGTCGGTCTATGCCACACCCAATGATATATCAAGCGGTTGTTTGGGAACGGATGCGGGAAGGCCTCTTATGGGGCAAGCGGCGCTGGTTCAGAATGTAAGCAGCGCAATTATTTATGAAAATACCAGCGGCACACTTATGTTTGGCTTTGCGCC
Source organism: Faecousia sp. (assembly GCA_045535135.1). Lineage (GTDB taxonomy): Bacteria > Bacillota > Clostridia > Oscillospirales > Oscillospiraceae > Faecousia. The sequence continues at coordinate 3,281 of JAZSKZ010000144.1, read as the reverse complement.
GGATTTGAGAGTATTGCCCTCCAGTTGTGTAAAGCTAATGACAGCGATGCTGGCTATCGAGGAGGGGGAACTGGATGCCCGTGTAACGGTAACCCGCAGTGCGTTGAATGCTGTATCTATTGGAGCTGTTACTACAAAATTGCAGGTTGGTGAGGAGCTTTCCCTGCGGGATCTGCTCAACTGTATGTTGGTAGGCTCCGGCAACGATGCGGCTGCAGTAATTGCGGAATATATCGGGGGCACACAGAGCGCATTTGTGGAGAGAATGAATGCCCGTGCCACGCAGCTTGGATGTACAGACACAAATTTTGTAAATGCCCACGGTTTGCATAGTGAAGACCAATATACCACTGCCCGGGACATGCTGAAAATTATCACTGAAGCAATGAAATCCGATGTGTTTCGTGAGCTGTTTGGCGCCACGAGTTACACTGTACCCGCAACCAACCTTTACGAGGAAAGAAAGTTAAGCACTGGCAATTACTTGCTTGTGAATGACGGAGAACATATTTATTACGATGAGCGGGTTACCGGCGGTCGTACCGGTATTGCCCAGGATGGCTCCCGCTGTGTTGCGGCATCTGCCAAAAAGGGCAATATGGAACTCATCACACTGGTGTTCGGCGCTTCCTCAAAGTATGCCGCTGACGGCTATACAATTGAGGTGCAGGGTGGTTTTCAGGAAACATCCCGGCTGCTGGATTTAGCGTTTGATGGCTACCAGGTCTGTCAAGTGTTGTATGAGTGTCAAATGCTTGCCCACCGTGAGGTTCTAAACGGCGACAATGCCCTGAATCTTTGTGCAACGCAGAGTGCTTTTGCGGTCTTGCCTGCCAATTTCTTACTCTCTCAGATTGAATACAGAATTCAGGATTCCGGGAAAACATACACCGCCCCCATCGATAACGGTAGCCCGCAGACCACAGTTGAGATTTGGTTTGGTAGCTTCTGCTTGGGGCAGGGTGATGTTGCCGCAGGGAATGCGGTTAAAGTTGCGTCATCCAAACTTGGGGAAAAACCACCGAAATCATCGCCGAATCTGCGTCCGTTGGGCATTGTGTTTTTGATCATTGCCATTTTGCCCGTTACAGTTTTGGTCATAATGCGGACTCTTAACACCGTTCGTGCCCGTCAGTCTGGTATCAGCCGGGAAAATAAGAGGTGATGGCTATGCATACTTGGGAAGAATTGGAAAAGGCCTGTAAAAACTGCACCCGGTGCGGTCTTTGCGAAAGTAGGAATAACGTGGTATTTGATTCCGGAAACCGCAATGCTCTCATTATGTTTATCGGTGAGGGACCCGGCGAGCAGGAGGATTTACAGGGCGAGCCGTTTGTAGGAGCGGCCGGTAAATTTCTTGACGATATGCTCTCTATTATCGGTGTGGACAGGACAAACTGCTATATTGCCAATATCGTTAAATGCAGACCACCTAAAAACCGGGATCCGTCTGATAATGAGCAGGAGGCTTGTATCGGGTATTTGCGTAAGCAGGTAGAACTTGTGAAGCCGCAGATTATTGTCTGCCTGGGCAGGATTGCCGCCCGCCGGGTTATTTCCCCTGACTATCATATCTCCCAAAAGCACGGCAGATGGATCTGCCGGGACGGAACGTGGATCACTGCGATTTACCACCCGTCTGCGCTGCTTCGTGATGTACATAAAAGACCGGGTACCTTTGATGACCTTCTGTCTATTGAAGAGAAACTGAAACAAGTAAGGAGGACCACGCGTTAAACGCGGTCCTCCTTTTTGTAGGTTAGTACATCCTTGGCAATATAAATAGGTCTATTTTTACTTTGTTCAAAGGTTCTGCCCACATATTCGCCGATAATGCCAATACATAGTAGCTGCATACCGCCGAGAAGCAAAATAAGAACGATAATGGTGGCATAGCCGGGGATGTTAATACCAAACGCCAGCTTCTGTACAATGACAACAATCAGATACAAAAACGCAGACAGAGCAGTAATTGTTCCGGCTGCAGTTGCGATACGAAGGGGCTTTGTAGAATAACCGATGATGCCCTCAATGGCATAATTCATCAGCTTCCTAAAACTCCATTTGCTCTTTCCGGCAGTGCGGGGCTGCGCCACATAAGGGATAAAGCAGGTGTTATAACCTGCCCAAGCAAAAATGCCCTTGGAAAAACGGTGATATTCCGTAATCTCCAAAATGCTTTCTGCCACACTTCGACGGAAGGTGCGAAAATCGCTGGCATCGGAGTGTAGGGGCACATCGGACAAGCGGTTAATAATGGCATAAAAGGCCTTTTTGAACAGGGATAATATTTTGCCTTCGCCACGGCGATCCTGATATGCGGCTACCACATCATATTGGGGTTCTGTATCCAAGGTGGCTACCATCTCTCGAACAATTTCCGGGCGCTGCTGCAGGTCGGCATCGATAAAGGAAATATAGTCGCCTTCGGCGTGGCGCAGACCGGCATAAATTGCAGATTCTTTGCCGAAATTTCGGGAAAGACGAATAACCTTAACAGGGCAACACTGTGCGGCGTGAAGCTTCTTCAGCTCGTGCCAGGTGCTGTCCTGACTGCCATCATCCACATATACAATTTCGTAGTCGTATCCACAGCCGTTAAAGGCTTCCAAGGTGGCCGCCTGAAAGGCAGCAACATTTTCACCCTCGTTATAGCAGGGGACAACCAAAGATAGCTTCATAGTTTTCATCTCACTTTTCAGTGTTATTATCCCATTATAGGTGATTTTTTAGCCTCCGTCAAGTAAAATAGAGTTGACATAACGGGATAAATATGATAAATTTACCTATATTATAAGGCTTTGACGGGGAGTTTCCCGGGAAAACCCACTTGAGAGAGCATATGGTTGGTGAAAATATGCGTGTGTTCCCGGAATTGTCGCCCCTGAGCTGACTGCCTGAATTCAGTAGGGGAGTCCGGGTCTGCCCGTTATTGCAGACAGAGTGCCCGCCTTGCGGGAATTCAGGTGGTACCGCGGAATTTTTCGCCCTGAGCAAAAGCTCAGGGCGTTTATTTTTTAAGGAGTGAGAAAGATGGCAAGAGAACTGCCTAAGGTGTACGAACCGCAACAGGTAGAAAACGAAATTTATAAGATGTGGGAGGAAGGTGGCTTCTTCAAGCCCGGAACGGACCGGAGCAAGAAGCCGTTTACCATTGTGATGCCTCCTCCCAATGTTACCGGCCAGCTTCATATGGGCCACGCAATGGACGCAACGCTGCAGGATACGCTGATTCGTTTTAAGCGTATACAGGGCTATAACGCTCTTTGGCTGCCCGGTGT
>JAZSKZ010000110.1:0-18346 GCA_045535135.1 Faecousia sp. | reverse complement strand
TCAAGTACAAGTATGGCAACAGACACTTCTGGGCCAGAGGGTATTATGTGGATACAGTGGGCAGAAATAAAAAGCAAGTACAGGAGTACATCAAGAACCAACTCCAAGAAGATCAGATAGCCGACCAAATGAGTATTAAGCAGTATGTGGACCCGTTTACGGGTCGCGAGAACAAGTAGGCATAGAAAAAGCCCCTTAAGGGGCGGCCCGAGAAAGGAATGCGGTCGGCAAACCATTCGGGGCCCCTTTAGGGGCAATAGTCTGTAAAATGCCCTTCTAGGGCTTAATCAAGCCTCCGGCTTAGCCGGAGGTTTTGACTAACAGTAGAAATCTTTAATTTTCTTTGCCCGGCTGGGATGGCGCAGTTTTCGAATGGCCTTGTTTTCAATCTGACGGATTCGCTCACGGGTTACGCCAAAGTTCTGACCCACCTCTTCCAAAGTATGGGTGCGGCCGTCATACATACCGAAGCGCATCCGCAGCACATCTGCTTCCCGTTCGGTAAGGGTGTCCAAAATTTCCTTCAGCGCCTCTGCCAGCATAGCGTTGGAGGTAGCGTCTGCCGGACCGGGGGTACGCTCGTCCTCCACAAAGGAGCCGATAGAGGTATCTTCTTCGTCGCCTACGGGGGTATCCAAGCTCAGGGTATCTGCGGCGGTGCGGTTTGCTTCAATGATTTTTTCCACCGGGAGATTCAGCTCTGCAGCGATTTCTTCCACAGTAGGCTCTCTGCCCAGCTCCTGCACCAGCTTCCGGTTGCAGCGGGTGGTTTTGTTAATAACCTCCACCATATGCACCGGCACACGGATGGTCCGTGCCTGATCAGCAATGGCACGGGTAATGGCCTGCCGAATCCACCAGGTGGCATATGTAGAGAATTTGTTTCCCTTTGTCCAGTCGAATTTGTCAACTGCCCGGATAAGACCGGTATTACCTTCCTGAATCAAATCCAGAATGTGCAGACCTCTGCCGGAATATTTCTTTGCGATAGAAACAACCAGACGCAGGTTTGCTTCGGTCAGCTTGCTTTTTGCCGCCTGATCGCCCTCGGAAACCCGCTGGGCCAGGTTGACTTCTTCTTCTGCCGTTAGCAGGGGAATCTGACCGATTTCTTTCAGGTACATCCGCACCGGGTCGTCCAAATTGTATTCTGCCGCCAGATCCACCGGGTCTACCAGCACATCCTCTTCCAGACTGGACAGGTCCACTTCGTCACCCATATCGTCGTCCAGCACATCCAGCTCGTCCCCAATGTCCAGATCCAAGTCGGCGCTGACAATTTGGATGTTCATAGCATCCAGACGGTCGTAAATTTCTTCCATTTTCTCCGGCGTCAAATCAAGCTTTTCCAGCTCTGCGGCCAGATCGGAAGCACGAATCATACCATCTTTTCTCGCCTGGGCAATCATTGCGGCAATGACCGACTGTGCATCGTCCAGCTTGCCTGTCTTCTTGTTACTTGCCATTTTTTTCTTACCTCTTTATTCGGTATTTTATCATACCGTATGACTATACCCCGAAAAATCCATTTCGGCAAGGGTTTTTTACGAAATTTTTTCAAAAAAAGTAGATTTCGGCGATTTTTGCCCTCTCTTTGCTCATTATTGCCGATTTTTTTGAAAAAATACAGTTTACATCCTTGGGAAAATTCAGTATAATTAGGAAAATATATTTTATATAATGGTGCAGTGCGCCGTTTTCAAAGTTTTTGAGGTGTACACTTATGATAGAATTAAGCAACATTCGCAATTTTTCCATCATTGCCCATATTGACCACGGCAAGTCAACACTGGCAGACCGTCTTTTGGAGGCCTGCAACGCCGTGGAACAGCGGCAGATGGAGCAGCAAATGCTGGACTCTATGGATCTGGAGCGGGAGCGTGGTATTACGATCAAAGCCACGGCCGCCACATTAAACTATACCGCCGATGACGGGCAGCAGTATGCCCTTAACTTAATCGACACCCCCGGCCACGTGGACTTTAACTACGAGGTATCCCGCAGCCTTGCCGCCTGTGAAGGTGCTGTGCTGGTGGTGGATGCTTCTCAGGGTGTGGAGGCACAGACTTTGGCAAATACTTACCTTGCCATTGATGCCGGGCTGGAAGTTCTGCCCGTTATTAATAAAATCGACCTGCCTTCTGCCCGCCCGGCAGAGGTAAAGGCTGAGGTGGAGGATATTATTGGTATTCCCGCCCAGGATGCTCCGGAAATTTCTGCCAAAAACGGCATTAACATTCACGATGTGCTGGAAATGATTGTCCGGGATGTTCCTGCTCCCACCGGCGACCGCAGCGCACCTCTTCAGGCGCTGATTTTTGACAGCCAGTACGACTCCTACCGGGGCGTTATTGTTTATACCCGGATAAAGGCAGGCACCGTTCGTGCCGGTGAAGATATTCGCATGATGGCAACCGGTGCGGTATATAAGGTTGTGGAAGTGGGCACAATGAATCCTATGGGACTTATGCCCAAGGAGGAATTGGGCGCCGGCGAAGTAGGTTATATTACCGCATCTATCAAAACCGTGGCAGATACCCAGGTGGGCGATACCATCACGACGGTTGAAAATCCTGCAAGCGAACCGCTGCCCGGTTATCGCCCGGTACAGCCCATGGTTTTCTCTGGCGTTTACCCCGCCGACGGTGCAAAATATCAGGACCTGCGGGAAGCTCTGGAAAAATTAAAGCTGAACGATGCTTCTATGACCTACGAGCTGGAAAGCTCCGTCGCGCTGGGCTTTGGTTTCCGCTGTGGCTTCTTAGGTCTTCTTCATATGGAAATTATTCAGGAACGGCTGGAACGGGAATATAATCTGGACCTCATTACCACTGCCCCCAACGTTGTATATCGGGTTACGAAGAATACCGGAGAAGTCATTATGGTGGCAAATCCTCTGGATTATCCCGATCCTATGGAAATTCAGCTGGCGGAAGAACCCTATGTGAAGCTGAATCTGATTGCGCCGCAGGAATATGTGGGCAATATGATGGAGCTTGCCCAGCAGCGCCGTGGCGATTTCAAGGATATGGTCTATTTGGATGCAAATCGGGTGGAACTGCATTACGAAATGCCGCTGAATGAGATTATTTACGACTTTTTCGATGCCCTCAAATCCCGCACCCGTGGCTACGGCTCGCTGGACTATGAGCTCATCGGCTACCGCCCCAGCCGGCTGGTGAAATTGGATATTCTCTTAAACGGTGATATTGTGGACGCCCTCAGCTTTATTCTGTTTGCAGACAATGCCTATCCCCGCGCCCGGAAAATCTGTGAAAAGCTAAAGGACAACATTCCCCGTGCCCAGTTTGAAATCCCCGTTCAGGCTGCCATCGGCGAAAAAATCATCGCGCGGGAAACGATTAAGGCACTGCGCAAGGACGTGCTTGCCAAGTGCTACGGCGGCGACATCACCCGGAAAAAGAAGTTGCTGGAAAAGCAGAAAGAGGGCAAAAAGCGGATGCGTACATTCGGTACGGTTGCCGTTCCCTCGGAGGCCTTTATGGCAGTACTGAAGCTGGACGAGGATTAAGCTATGGCAATATTTGCGAGAAAACACAAAACGCCTTTGGGCATCTATGTTCACATCCCTTTTTGCAAGAGCAAGTGCGCCTATTGTGATTTCTACTCGGTAAAAGAGGATGCGCTAGCGGATAACTATGTAGATGCTCTGTGCGCCCATATCCGGGAGGCCGGTGCGGCATCACCACTGCACTTGGTAGATACCATCTACTTTGGCGGCGGTACGCCCAGTTTTTTCGGTGGCGACCGACTAAACACCATTCTTGCCACGATTCGGAAAAGCTTTGATGTAACCCGGGATGCGGAAATTACCTTTGAAGCCAATCCGGATTCCGTAACGGACAAGCTGCTTCGCAAGCTGCGGGGTGAGGGCTTTAATCGGGTTAGTTTAGGCATTCAGTGCGATGATGACCTGATTCTTTCCCAGCTTGGCCGCCCCCATAATTACGCCCAAGCAGTAGAGGCGGTGCGAAAAATCCGCAAGCACGGCTTCCGTAATTTAAGCATAGACCTGATGTACGGCCTGCCGGGACAGACTCTGAACGGTTGGAAAGAGACACTTGAAAATGTGCTGAAGTTAGCGCCCGAGCATATCAGCTGCTACGGTCTGACACTGGAAGCAAATACGCCCCTTGCCCGGAATGCGGAAAATCTGGAGCTGGCAGATGACGATATGCAGGCCGATATGTACCTTTACGCCGTAGAGTACTTGGCGCAGAAAGGCTATCGGCAGTATGAGATTTCCAATTTCTGTAAAAAGGGCAATGTATCTCGCCATAACCTCAAGTATTGGCAGGGCGGGGAGTATTTAGGCTTTGGCCCTGATGCCAGTTCGGATTTCGGCGGTCAGCGCTTTTCTGCCATTCGAGACCTGCGTGGCTATATCGCCGGTATACGGGAGGGCGGACAGGTGCTTCGGGAGGTGCAGGATGTACCACCCCGGGAACGGGCAGGGGAGTATCTGATGATGCGTTTGCGTACCGTAGCCGGCATCGATCCCCAGGAGTATGAAAAGAAGTATTTGCTTCCTTTTGCCCCGCTGGAAAAAGCCCTTGCGGTTTACCGCAGCCGAGGCCTTGCTACCTGCACCTATGATGGGCGGTGGCATTTTACACCCCAGGGCTTTCTTCTCTCCAACGATATGATTTCCGATTTGCTTGCCATTCAGGACAAATGTAAGCCAATTGCCTCCAAAAGACGTCGGTAAAGGAGTATTTTATGAAGCGAATTTTAGATTGTACAGCCTCAGATTTTGCCGTTATGGATAAAGAAGCCCTGTTAGGCGCTATCCGGGAAAGCGAAGGCAGAACCCTTGCCTGCGAAACCATCGGTGCACTCCAGCCGATGCTGGGAGATGTTACCAATGCGGAGTTCGCTGCAGCTATGGGCGCTGATATTTTGCTTCTGAATCTTTTTGATGTACAAAACCCGATCATTCGAGGTTTGCCGCCCTGTGCGCCGGCGGACACCGTCCGCACACTGAAAAAGCTGATTGGCCGCTCTGTGGGCATCAATTTGGAGCCTGTGGAGCAGAGCCTTTCCTCTGAAGACCCCAACGAAAATATGTGGGCTATTACGCCGGGACGAAAGGCCACCCTTGAAAATGGTAAAATTGCTGCGACAATGGGCGTGGATTTTATTCTGCTCACAGGTAACCCCGGCATTGGCGTTACCAACGAAGCCATTACTCAGACCCTTTCTTTGTACCGCCGGGAACTGGGAGATAAAATCATCCTCGCTGCCGGGAAAATGCACGCCTCCGGCATTGCAAAAGAGGGCGCAGAGAATATTCTGACCACCGCAGACATCGATGCTTTCTGTGAAGCGGGCGCAGACATTATTCTGATGCCTGCCCCTGGCACGGTTCCCGGAATTACGCTGGAGTATGTAAAGCGTATGGTGGATTACAGCCACAGCAAGGGACTTCTAACCATTACCGCCATCGGTACTTCTCAGGAAGGCGCAGATACGGATACCATTCGCCGCATTGCCTTGATGTGCAAAATGACCGGCACGGACATTCACCACTTGGGGGATGCAGGTTATGGCGGAATGGCTCTGCCGGAGAATATCCAAAGCTATTCCGTTGCGGTGCGTGGCATCCGCCATACCTATCGCCGAATGGCCTGCTCTGTAAACCGATAAAAGAACTGCTCTCCCCAAACGGGGAGAGCAGTTTATAAGCGGAATAAAAATTGCGGCACCTTCCGAAGAAGGTTCCGCTGTGTGTTTTATTAGTTCTTGGCAATGGTGATCTTAGCACCATCGGTGGTGAGGGTGAAGCCTTCAATTGCCTTTAGAGCATGGGCTGCGGGAGCGTCTTCACAGAAGACATAGGTGTCGGTGTTGCCTGCAACCTTAATGTCGGTGGTGGTGGTCAGACCAGCCAGAGACAGGTATGCCAGCTTGCCGGAGGAGTGCTTACGCAGCAGAAGGTCACTGCCGGTGTTGTTCTCAAACTTGATGTTGCCGGTCATGGTAACAGGGAAGTCATTGCCCTGGAAGGCAATACCACCGCCCAATTCCTTGGTGGACTTACCATTAGAGATTTCGCCGCCTTCAATAACCATTGTGCTGGCCTGCTGGAAGATATTGCCGCCGGAAGCACCTGCTTCGCCGTTTGTAACAATAGCGTTCTTGAAGTTAACGAGGTGGGTGTCCCTGGTGGCGTTGAAGTAGCAGTTACCGCCGAAGTTATCAGCCTTGCCGTCCTTAATGGTGCAGTTCTCAAAATAGAACACCTGAGAGGAGTTGTGGGTACCAATGTTGCCACCGTTACCGTTGGCATAGCCGCCGCTAATTACGCCGCCGTAAACATACAGGGAACCGCGGTAGCCGCCGATATTGCCGCCCCAGCCGCCGCTGGTGGTGCCATCTTTGCCGTTAACCTTCATTGTACCACCCGAGACTTCGCCGCCGTACATATACATCTTGGAGTTAGTGCCAATCAGAGCAACGTTACCGCCGACCTTAGCATCAGCGGAGGCGTTATCGGTGTGAACAGTACCGCCGGTGATAGCGCCGTTGTACAGATAGACCATTGCGCGCATACCGGCCCAAATGCAGGCACCGTTGGTAGTGGTAACGTGATCAGAATAGATCTTGCCACCGTAAAGACGCAAGAATACATCGTTTTCAGCCAGCTGCAGGTTCTCGTCAGCGGTGCCTTCGACGACGAAGATGCGGGTATCCAGCATATTGTCGGAAGCGGTTACGCCGCCGGCATAGATGTCACAGGAAGCGCCGGAGTAGCACTTAATGGTATAGTTCTTCTTAGAGGTCCAGACGCCGGTGCCGGTACAGTCGGTGATGCTCAGGTTGCCGATGTTACGGGTAGTGGCGGTCAGGGTCTTGCCGTTCAGGCAGACATAAACGCCTACGCCTTCGGCGATTTCCAGATAGCCGTCCACTTCGATGTCAGCAGTCAGCGTCAGGTATGCAGGCTTTGCGGCAGAAGCAGCCGCGATGGCGTCGGTCAGCTCCTGGGCGGTGCCGATCTCAACCCAGCCGTCACTGTTGGAGCAAGCCTTGTGCTCACCAACGCCGGCGGCCTTGCCGGCGCAGACACAGTGCATATGGGCGGATGTAATTCCGTTTCCTTGTGCCTTAGCGTCGGTGGGTTCTGTTTTGCTGCCACCACTACCGTTGCCGCCGCAGGCAGCTAGAGTGAACAGCATACACAGTGCGAGAATAATGTACAATGTTTTTTTCATTTGGAGTACCTCCTTAAAAGTATCTAAAATTATACTAGCATAGAATACTAAAAAAAGCAATAAAGCAGAAATAGAATTAAGAAAAAATCGTAAGATAATGACAAAAGAACTGAAGATTATTACTGATACGGCACTAAAAATAGAAAAAGATAGTGCCGCAGCGCGGCACTATCCGAAAAATGCAGCGATTATTTCTTTGCAAAGGTGAGCTTGGAGCCGTCAGTAGTAATGGTGAAGCCTTCGATGGCCTTCAGGGTGTGATTTACAGGAGCATCCTCGCAGAACACATAGGTATCGATGTTGTTGCCTGCAACCTTAATTTCGGTGGAGGTGGTCAGACCGGCCAGAGACAGGTAGGGCAACTTGCCGGAGGAGTGCATACGCAGCAGGAAATCGCTGCCGGTATTGTTCTCGAACTTGATGTTGCCGATGAAAGTAGAAATATGGTCTGTACCCTGGAAGGCAATGCCACCGCCCAGCTCAAAGGTGGACTTGCCGCCGGAAATCTCGCCGCCTTCAATCGTCAGGGTGCTACTCTGGTTGAAAATATTGCCGCCGGAATTTGCTGCTTCGCCGCCGGTTACGGTTACATTTTTCAGAGTAACAAGGTGATCTTCTTGCTTGCCGTTAAAGTAGAAGTTACCGCCAAAGTTATCGGCCTTGCCGTCCTTAACGGTGCAGTTCTCAAGGTAGAACACACGGGAGCTGTTGGCAGTACCGATGTTGCCGCCGTTGCCGTTGGCGTAGCCGCCGCTGATCACACCGCCGTAAACATACAGGGAGCCAAAGCGGCTGCCGATGTTGCCGCCCCAACCGCCGGAGGTGGTGCCGCCCTTGCCGGTAACCTTCAGGGTGCCACCCGAGACTTCGCCGCCGTACAGATACATTTCAGAGTGAAGGCCCTGCAGAGCGATACTGCCGCCGTACCTTGCGTCTGCATCATCGGTATGAACAGTAGCGCCGGTAATGATGCCGTCGTACATATAAACCTTGCTTTCGGGACCAGCCCAGATAAGGGCGCCGCTAACGGTGGTAATATGGTTGGTGTAGATTTTGCCGCCGTAGATGTTCAGGAATACGTTGTCTTCTTCCAGCTCCAGGTTTTCCTTGGAAGAGCCGTCCAGCATAAATACTTGCGCGTCTGTAACAGTATCGGCAACGGTAACATTGCCGGCATACAGATTGCAGGAAGCGCTGGCGTAACTGACGATAGCAGAAGCATTCTTGGAGGTCCAGGTGCCATTGCCGGTGCAGTCGGCGATGTGGAGAGTGCCGAAATTCCGGGTGGCAGCCGTCAGGGTCTTGCCGTTCAGGCAGATGTAAACGCCTACGCCCTTGGAAATATCCATATAGGCGTCCACTTCAATATCAGCAGTCAGCGCCACATATGCAGGCTTGGCAGCAGAGGCTTTTGCGATTGCGTCGGCCAGTTCCTTTGCGGTGGCCACCTCTGCCCAGCCGTCCTTGTTGGAGCAGGCCTTGTGTTCGCCTACACCGACGGCTTTGCCGTTACAGACACAGTGGATATGGGTGGAGGCAATGCCGTTGCCTTCTGCTTTAGCAGCTTCTGTGGTTTCTGTTTCGCTACCACCGCTGCTGCCACAGGCAGCTAAAGTAAGCAGTAGACACAATGCGAGAAGAAGGTATAATGCTTTTCTCATAAAGATTCCTCCTTGCGTTTTATAGGATAGAACCATTATACCATGATGAACGCAAACGGCACAACAGTTAAAATAGACAAAAAACGAAGATCAGATTTGTGCAAAATCACAAGAACTTGGCAAGGATTTTGGAATAATATTCAAGATCCTGTGCAAAAACTGCCAAACCGGGCGCAAATCGGCAGAAAAAGTGCGGCGCCTTCTTCGGAAGGCGCCGCAGTGGGTTACAGTATTTTAGCTGTTCGGGGTGATGGTGATCTTGGCGCCATCAGTTGCCAGAGTGAAGCCTTCAACAGCCTTCAGAGTGTGATTTGCAGGAGCATCCTTGCAGAACTCATAACCAGCTGTGAGAGCATTGCCTGCAATCTTAATGTCGGAGGTGGTGGTCAGATCAGCCAGGGACAGGTAGGGCAGTTTGCCGGAGGAGTGCTGACGCAGCAAGATGTCGCTGCCTTGGTTGTTCTCAAACTTGATATTGCCGCTGAGAGGAATAAGCAGGTCGGTGCCCTGGAAGGCGATGCCGCCGCCCAGCTCAGCAGTGCACTTACCGTCCTTAAATTCGCCACCCTCAACCGTAAGTACACCGTTTTGGAAGAAGAGGTTGCCGCCGGACTTTACAGCCTCACCGCCACTGATAATAGCATTCTTCAGAGTGGTGATGTGTGTGGCATCAGCACCGCTATAGATGTTACCGCCAAACTGCTCGGTCTTGCCGTCCTTAACAGTGCAGTTCTCAAGGTGGAGATAATCGGAAGTGTTGCAGGCGCCGATGTTGCCGCCGTTGCCGTTGGCATAACCGCCGCTGATAACGCCGCCGTAAACATACAGGGAGCCGCGGTAGGTAGCAATGTTACCGCCCCAAGCGGCCTTGGTGGTACCGTTTGCTGCGCTGTTTTGCTTGATATAGCCATTAGAAACTTCGCCATCGTACATATACATATTAGAGTTGGAACCAAACAGGCAGATATTGCCACCGATCTTGCCGCCGGCGCCGGTATCGTCAGTGTGAACGGTAGCACCGGTGATAACACCGTTATACAGGTAAAGCTGACCGTAAGTGCTGGCATATACGCAGGCACCGTTGACGGAAGTAACGTGATCGGAGTAGATCTTGCCGCCGTAGATACGCAGGTAGGTTTCACCCTCGGACAGCTGCAGGTTCTCATCAGCGTTGCCGTCCAGAAGGAACACGCGGGTGTCGTTCATAGCGTCGGATGCAGTGATGTTACCGGCATACAGCTCGCAGACAGAGCCGGCATAAGCTCTAACAGCGTTGTTCTTCTTGGTAGTCCAGGTGCCGCTGCCGGTGCAGTCGGTGATGTAGAGGTTACCAATGTTACGAGTTGCAGCGGTCAGGGTTTTGCCGCCCAAGCAGACATAAACGCTTGTGCCCTGGGAAATTTCCATGAAGCCGTCCACTTCAATGTCAGCGGTCAGGGCTACATATGCAGGCTTTGTAGCGGAAGCGGCAGCAACCGCGTCGGTCAGTTCTGCAGCGGTGGAAATCTCGACCCAGCCGTCTTTATCGGAGCAGGTCTTGTGTTCGCCTACGCCGACAGCTTTGCCGTTGCAGACACAGTGTACGTGGGTGGAAGTGATGCCGTTGCCTTGTGCTTTTGCTTCGGTGGTTTCCTTTTCCCCGCCACCGCCGCCACAGGCGGCCAGAGTAAACAGCAGACACAATGCAAGAATAATGTATAAAGCTTTTTTCATGGTGATTCCTCCTTGTATTTTTAATACACCTACATTATACCATGAGATGTTTAAAGATACAATTGCAATTTTTGTTGATTTTTTATAAAAAACGATGGTTACGACTGGAAAATACTTGTCAAAATGCACTACAAATGAAGAAAGTGGATGGGTTAGCAAGGCAAAAAGCCACGGCATCTTTCAAAAAGTGCCGTGGCTTTTATGATATGTTATTTTTCCAAAATAATAGGTCCGGTATATTTGCCGGAGAGAATATGCGCAGCCGCACCGTCAGCATCCAGCAGGGTCTGCTCACCGGTTACCATATTTTTCACGGTGCATTTCCCTTGGGCCAGTTCGTCCTCACCCAAAATAATCACGAAGGGAACGCCCAGCCGGTCAGCATAAGTCATCTTCTGCTTAAATTTCTTCTGTTCGCTGTAAAGCTGTACACGGATGCCTTGGCTCCGCAGGCTTTCCGCCAGAGAAATAGCGGGGGCAATCTCTTCTACCATAGGCAGAACCAATACATCCGCAGGCGCACAGGGCAGGGCGGGATTCAGAAGACCCTGTTCGTCCAAAACATAAAACAGACGGGTAAGTCCAATGGAAATGCCCACACCGGGCAGTGCCCGGTCGGTATAGAAGCCGGCCAGATCATCGTAGCGGCCGCCGGAGCAAACGGAGCCGATTTCCGGATGATCCAAAAGGGTGGTTTCGTACACAGTGCCGGTGTAATAATCCAAGCCCCGGGCAATGGTTAAATCCACGGAGAAATTCTCCTCCGGCACGCCGAAAGCGGCAAGATTTTCAGTTACGGCAGTCAGCTCGCAAAGACCGGTATCGAAGCGCTCGTTTCTGCCACGGTAGCCTTCCAAAGCAGAGAGGACTTGTGCGTTTGTGCCCTGGATTGCGATAAATTTCAGAATTTCTTCCGCATTTTCGGCAGAAAGCTGCAAATCATCCACCAAAATGGTGCGGACCTTGTCGGGACCGATTTTGTCCAGCTTGTCCACGGTGCGCATAATATTGCCGCTCTGCTCCCCCAGACCCAGCATTTCGTAGAAGCCGGTGAGGATCTTGCGGTTATTCACCCGAATCTGGAAACGCTTAAGACCGAAGCCACGGAACACCCGGTAGATGATGGCGGGGATTTCCGCTTCGTTCATAATGTCCAGCTTGCCGTCGCCGATGATATCGATATCTGCCTGATAAAACTCCCGGAAGCGACCCCGTTGGGCGCGCTCACCCCGGTATACCTTGCTGATCTGATACCGGCGGAAGGGGAAGGCCAAATCATTTGCATGCAGCGCCACATATTTTGCAAGAGGTACGGTCAGGTCGAAGCGCAGCGCCAGATCGCTGTCGCCCTTTTGAAAGCGATAAATCTGCTTTTCTGTTTCGCCGCCGCCCTTTGCAAGCAGAATCTGGGCATCCTCAATGGCGGGGGTGTCCAGAGGGGCAAAGCCGTAAAGGCTGTAAGTATTTCTAAGAATTTCCATCATACGCTCAAACTGCGCCTGCTTTTGAGGCAGAAGCTCCATAAAGCCCGAGAGCGTGCGAGGCTTGATTCGTTCCATAATAACCTCCATAGTGTGAAGGCTTGTTGCTTTCGCAACAAGCCCGAATTTGTTAATAACGGGGTTTGCTGTGATACATCTCCCGCCAGTCTAAGTCGCCCCGCTGCAGACCCATAATGGCAATTTCTGCACTGCCCAGATTGGTGGCCATGGGCACATTGTGCCGATCGCAGTGGCGAATGGTTTCCAGCAGCTGACTGTCGTCCCCGGCGTCCACGCTGTTGGGATCGGAGAACATAATGACGAGATCAATTTCGTTGTAAGCAATGCGGGCGTTGATTTGCTGATGACCGCCCTGTTTGTGGGATAGAAGGAGTGTGATAGGCAGACCGGTGTGGTCGGCAATCAAGCGGCCAGTAGCAGCGGTAGCCAGCAGGCTATGCTTAGAAAGCACACTCTTATAAGCGGTGCAGAATTTGACCATCAGCTCTTTTTTCTTATCGTGAGCCATAAATGCAATTGTCATAACACGACTCCTTTCTGTTAAAGGTGGACAGGAACGCTTTGTCCTGTAATCCGTTTGGCGATGCGGCGGCAGGCGGCAGCAGCGCCACCCCGGGTGCAGCGTATCAACGGCTGCCCGGCGGCAGCGGCCAAAACCACATTCACATCCTCGGGCACAATACCCAAGAGAGGAAGGCCTGCTCGGTCCATAATATCGTCCACCGTAAGGCGCATAGCGGCGGCGGTACGGCGGTCAATGCGGTTGACAATCAGCCGCACATTGGTTTTTCCCATTTTTTCCAGCACATTACCGGCCTGTGCGGCATCCCGGATAGAGGCGGGATCGGCGTTGGTAACCAGAATCACACGGTCGGCAAACTGCGCGGCTAAAGAAAAACCCGCTTCAATGCCGGCAGGAGCATCCAAAAACACATAAGAAAACTGCTGACGCGCCTGCGCGAGCAACTTTTCAAAACCTGCAAAATCCACCTCTCCGGCGGTAACGCCCATAGGGGCGGTGAGAAACTGCAAACCGGGAAAGAATGGGTGGGGCGTAGCGGCATCCAAAGGATACGTACCGTCTGCAACCTCGGAAAAGGAGAGCGCACCCTCATCGGAGAGGCCCAGAGCAATGTCCAGATTCCGCAGACCCACATCGCAGTCGATACACAGAACCGTTTCTCCCAGGCGGACAAGAGAGGTGGCCAGAGCGGCACAAAGGGATGTTTTGCCCGTTCCGCCCTTGCCGGACAGCACAGCAATCAATTCGCCCATAGTACCGCCTCCTTTTGAGTGTTGAAAGGATTATACCGTAATTTTCCACAAAAAGCAAGGGCTTTTCAACCTGAAAAACAAGAAATTTTATCAACTTTAACAAATCCATCGGTAAAAATATACGGATATCCCCAAAAGCGGACGTGCATTTTTGTGGAAAAGATAGGAAATGAAAAAAACAGTTTACATTTTTATATCTTTGGTGTATGATAGGGAAGAACAGAGTAGGAAACCTCGCGTCAAGTGCTGCCAAAATGGGGAGTTGTCTGGCAGACGAAGGACTTGTCCGCGATGAGGCTTCCGCACCCGCTGCACCATAATGGAGCCTTCCTTTATGAGCAACGATACTCGGTCGGGTAACAGGCCTGTTAGAAACTCGCTGCCTCTATCCGCCAAAGGAAAATTTTACTCTCCCCTGCGCTTTGCGCAAGGGGTTTTTGTTTTCCCAGGGCGATTTGGCACGGTAACAGAGCCACTATTTCAGGAGGCGAAAGTTATGAAAAACAACAAAAGCTTAATTCCAACCAAAACCTTGGCGTACAGTGCTCTGCTGGCGGCACTTAGTGTTGTACTGGCCCGGCTCATTATCCCGATGCCGGATGTTTCCACCCGCTTTTCTATTGAGGCGGTGCCCATTTTTATTTCCGGTATGCTGTTTGGCCCGCTGGTGGGCGGCTTGGTCGGCTTCGTTGCCGATGCAACAGGCACGCTTTTCTCGGGATACGGATTTAATCCTATCTTCTGCGTACCGCCTATTTTTTACGGCGTTTGCGGCGGTCTTTTCCGCTACTTCCTGTCGAAAAATGTGTCGATTCCCCGGTTGGCGGTAAGTGTTTTTACGCCGGTGGTGCTGGGCTCTGTCCTGTATCAGAGCGCAACCCTTGCCTATATGTATCCCACAGGCACTTTTGTACAGAGTCTTATTCTGAAGCTCTCCACCCGCTCTGTGCAGTTTGCCATAACGGGTGTGCTGGATGTGCTCGTCATTTATGTGCTGTTTAAATCCCATATTTTTAACCGGATTGGCCTGTGGCCGATTCGGAAAGGTCAAAATAAGGAGTAACCCGATATGACTGTAAATGAAGCGATTGCGTATATCCATTCCGTGTTTTGGAAGGGAAGCATCCCCGGACTGGGTCGCACCCAAGAGCTGCTGCGCAGAATGGGAAATCCTCAGGATTCGCTGAAGTTTGTGCACATTGCCGGCACGAACGGCAAGGGCAGCACGGCGGCAATGACCGCTTCCATTTTGCAGAAGGCAGGCTACCGTACCGGCCTTTACACCTCCCCTTATATCTACCGCTTCCACGAGCGGATGCAGATAAACGGTGAGCAAATCAGCGACGAGGACTTGGTGGAAATTACCGAGTATGTAAAGCCTTTTGCCGATGCGATGGAGGAGTGTCCCACAGAGTTTGAGCTGGTGTGCGGTATTGCCTTTGAGTACTTCAAGCGGAAAAAGTGCGACATCGTTGTGCTGGAAGTAGGCATGGGCGGCGAATTTGACGCTACTAATGTGATAAAGACGCCGGAAGTGGCGGTAATTACCAACATCGGCCTGGATCACACGGATGTGCTGGGCAGCACAGTGGAAGAAATTGCCCGGACAAAGGCCGGCATCTTCAAAGAGGGTGGCAATGCGGTTATTTATCGGGGCCTGCCCTCGGTGGAGGCTGTTTTTGAAGAAATCTGCGCCCAGCGGAAGGTTACGCTGAAAAAGGCGGATTTTGACAGCATTCATCTGAAATCTCTGGACCTGTTCGGTCAGGTGTTTGATTGTGGCGAGAGAAAGGACATTGCGCTTCCTCTGCTGGGCGATCACCAGCTGCACAATGCCTCTGTGGTTCTCTCTGTGGCAGATACGCTGATTGCCAAGGGCTGGAAGATTACGGAGCAGAATATTTATGACGGCATCCGGGAGGTTTCCTGGCCCGGTCGGTTCGATATTGTTAGCAGAGATCCGCTGTTTATCATTGATGGCGGACATAATCCCCAGTGCATCGATGCTTTGGTGAAAAACATTCAGGATTACCTGACGGGCCGGAAGGTTGTTGCCCTTACCGGCGTGCTTGCAGATAAGGATTACGGCGAGATGTACAAGCCGGTAATGCCCCTTGTCAGTGAATTCGTGTGCATTACACCGGATAATCCCCGAAAAATGGAGGCGGCAGACCTCGCCAAATACCTGCAGGCGGCAGGGGCAAAGGCGACCGCCGCAGAGAGCACCAAGGACGGTGTCCGCAAGGCAATCGCTTTGGCGGGCAAGGACGGCGCAATTTTGTGCTTTGGCTCCCTCTATTCCATCGGCGCAATTCACGAAGGCTTAAAAGAAGTGCTTGCTTAAGGGGCAATTTGCGGATATAATAAAAGAAAAACCCAAGGAGAGTAGCTATGCATATTCATCAGGATCATTTGGGCGGTCATTCCCACGATCACGAGCATTCCCATACCCACGAGCACACCCACGACGGTGTAACCCATACCCATGAGCATACCCATGCTCACAGCCACGAGCATATGCACCCCCACTCCCACGACCAGCTCCATCAGGGCGGCGAGGGACATAACCACAGCCACGGCTGTGAGGGTGATTGCGGAAGCTGCGGCAGCCAGTGCGCCCACACCCCCATGGAGGAACTGCTGGCACTTATGACCTATATGGCAAACCATAATACTGCCCACGCAAACGAGCTGGCACAGCTGGCAAAGCAGTTGGAGGAAACCTGCGGCCATGCAGCCTACGAGCAGGTGATGGCGGCGGTGTCTGACTATGAAAAGGGCAATCTGCGCCTGCGTGCCGTTTTGGCAAGCCTGCAGAAGTAAGGAGCGTCTATGTGTCTTTCGACGGTTTATAAAAACAATTTAAATCCCGAGTCTGTGCTGCTGAAAAATGTAATGCGGATTGAGTGCAAGGGCGGTATGGTGGTACTCACTGACCTTATGGACCGCACAGTCGCCATTGAGGGCGAGCTGGAATGTGCCAATTTGGTGGAAGGCGTTGTGCTGGTAAAGGAAAAATAAGTATGCAAAACCCCGACAAAATTAAATTGTCGGGGTTTTTCCGTTGTGTTTTTCTCTTTTCTGTGATAAAATGGCAGAAAGAAAGGAAAAGGAGTCGCTATGAAAAAGTATCTTTTTGTTATGTTTGTTTCTATGGTGCCTCTCATTGAACTGCGTGGCGCTGTGCCCATTGCCATCGGAAAAGGCATTGACCCGCTGGTGGCACTGATTATCTGCACCGTTTCCAATATGCTTCCCGTGCCCATTATCTATATGTTTGCCCGGAAATTTTTGCTGTGGGGACAGAAGCAGAAATATATCGGCGGTTTCTGCTCCTTTTTCGTGGAAAAAGGAGAGAAAGCCGGCAGAAAGCTCCGGGAAAAAACAGGCCGCTACGGTGTATTTTGGGCGCTGCTCCTTTTTGTGGGCATTCCCGTACCCGGTACCGGCGCATGGACCGGCACGCTGGCTGCCAGCTTTTTGGATGTAGGCCCGAAAACTACTGCCCTTGCCGTATCTCTCGGTGTGCTTTTGGCGGGGATTATTATGGGTGCCGCAAGCCTTGCGGTTTTCGGCGCCATCGTATAAAAAGGAGGAAATGTCATGTGTATTTTCTGTAAAATCATCGCAGGGGAAATCCCCTCTACCAAGGTTTATGAGGACGAAACGGTCTACGCCTTCCGGGACATTAATCCGCAGGCGCCCACCCATATTCTGGTTGTGCCCAAGGCGCATATCGGTTCTGTGGCAGAAATCACCCCGGAAAACAGTGCGGTTGTTGCCCATATTTTTGAGGTAATCGCTGCTATTGCTCGCGGTGAGGGTCTGGAAAACGGCTACCGTGTGGTCTCCAACTGCGGTCCGGACGCCCGGCAGAGTGTACAGCACCTGCACTTCCACATTTTGGGCGGCAGAGAGCTTACTGAGCAAATGGCTTGACAAACGGCGCAAAAGGTGTATAATCACCTTAGATCGCAAAACAAATAGTCTTCGGGGAGCCGAATGCATTCGGCTGAGATTTGACTCGGTAGTCATCACCCGTGAACCTGATACGGTTAGTACCGTCGGAGGGAAAGATGCATATATGAGATGCTTTTTGTGTCGCATTGCACCCAGACGGTTTGCAATGCGATACTTTTTTTAAAAGCAGAGGAGAAAATCAAATGACAACGAAAACCAAAAAGCTCACGGAAAGCGCAATGCTGTTGGCGGTAGCCATCGTGTTGGAACTGCTCTCCAAATCATTCATCCCCGAAATGCCTTTCGGCGGCCAAATCACCCTGGTGAGTATGCTCCCGGTGGTACTGATTTCCTACCGACACGGCGTAAAATGGGGTCTTGTTTCCGGCGTGGCATATGCCTTTATTGAAATGGCAATCGGCGCAAAAACGGTAATGGCTGCCTTCCAGCCCGGTTATTTCGGCGACGGTGTAATGCTTGTGAATGCGCTCATTATGTGTGTTTTGGACTATTTAGTGGCGTTTGCGGTGCTTGGCGTGGGCGGCTGCTTCCGGAACAAGATTCAAAACCGGGGAGTGGGTCTGATGTGCGGCAGCTTGGTGGCGCTGGGTGCCAGATATGCGGCGCATATTGGCTCCGGATACATTTTGTTTTCCGGCTATGCGGAGTGGTTTTTCACTCAGGAAGGCTTCCCTGCCTGGGGCGCACAGCTGGTAAACAGCCTGAATCCCAAGGCGCTGGGCTTTGTGTACAGTGTGGTATATAACGGCATGTATATGATCCCGGAAATTATAATTACGGCGGTGGTCAGCCTGCTTGTGGCAAGGATTCCCCAAGTAAGTCGGAGGCCAAGCGGTCTTAGGAAGACAAGTGTTAACTACAACTCCTTGGCTCACAGAACGACATGGCTACGATCCGACTTATATAACGGCATGTATATGATCCCGGAAATTATAATTACGGCGGTGGTCAGCCTGCTTGTGGCAAGGATTCCCCAAGT
>JAZSKZ010000064.1:0-4522 GCA_045535135.1 Faecousia sp. | reverse complement strand
ATGCTGGACGAGCCTACCAACAACCTGGACATTGAGGCCATCAACTGGTTGGAAGACTTCCTGCTGGACTTCCCCGGCATGGTCATTGCGGTGTCCCATGACCGTCACTTCTTGAACACCGTCTGCACCCACACTGTGGATATTGACTACGGCAAGATTAAGATGTATGTAGGTAACTACGACTTCTGGTACGAGTCCTCCCAGATGGTGCAGGCAATGATTCGCAACAAGAACAAGAAGAATCAGGAAAAGATTGAAGAGCTGCAGCTGTTTATTCAGCGCTTCTCTGCCAACAAGAGTAAGGCAAAGCAGGCAACCGCCCGGAGAAAGCTGCTGGACAAGCTGACCGTGGAAGAAATGCCCTGTTCCACCCGCCGCTATCCCTTTGTGGGCTTTATGCCCGAGCGGGAGCTGGGTAAGGATATTCTGACAGTTAACGATGTTTCCGTTACCGTAGACGGCGAAAAGCTTTTGGATAAGGTTTATTTCTCCGTAGGCAAAAACGATAAGATTGCCTTTGTGGGTGAAAACGAAAAGGCACAGACCGCTCTGTTCCAGATTCTTATGGGCGAACTGGAGCCGGATGAGGGCAACATTAAATGGGGTGTTTCCACAATCCGCAGCTACTTGCCCAAGGACAACAACGCCTACTTTGAAGGCAACGATACCGAGCTTGTGGACTGGCTGCGGCAGTACTCCTCGAAAAAGGACGATGTATACCTGCGTGGCTTCCTTGGCCGGATGCTTTTCAGCAACGAGGATGTGTTTAAGAGCGTAAAGGTACTCTCTGGCGGTGAAAAGGTCCGGTGCATGCTGTCGAAGATGATGCTCTCCGGCGCCAATGTGGTGCTGCTTGACCAGCCTACCAACCATTTGGATATGGAATCCATTCAGACGGTGAACAAGGGTCTTGAGGCATTTACCGGCGTGGTGCTTTTGGCCTCCCACGACCACGAAATGCTCACTTCCACCTGTAACCGTGTGATTGCATTCCAGCCCGACGGAACGATTGTGGATCGCTACGGCACATACGATGATTATCTCGAATGGCTGTCCCAGCAGAATAAGGAGTAAGATATGAAAAAGATTCTTGAGCTGATTACGGAAAAAATGGAGGCTGCCTTTGCCGCCGCCGGCTATGACCCTGCCTACGGCAAGGTAACCGTTTCCAACCGCCCGGATTTGTGCGAATACCAGTGTAACGGCGCCCTTTCTGCTGCAAAGGTCTATAAGTGCGCCCCTATTCAGATTGCAAAGGCCGTAGCCGAAAAGCTGGACGGTAGCGATTTTTCTATGATTGATGCGGTAATGCCCGGCTTTCTCAATTTGAAGCTGTCTGACGCATTCCTCACCGCTTATGTGGAGCAGATGCGTACCGCCGAGGACTTTGGTGTAACCAAGGTGGGTGCGGGCAAAACCATTGTGGTAGACTACGGCGGCGCCAATGTGGCAAAGCCGCTCCATATTGGACACCTGCGTCCCGCCATCATCGGCGAAACCCTGAAGCGGCTGCATAACTATTTGGGCTACCACACCATCGGCGATGTCCATTTAGGCGACTGGGGTCTGCAAATGGGTCTTATTATTGCAGAGCTGCAGGAGCGGCAGCCGGAGCTGCCCTACTTTGATCCGGACTTTACCGGGGAATATCCCGAGGAAGCGCCTTTTACTATTTCCGAGCTGGAGGAGATTTACCCCACCGCTTCTGCCAAAAAGGCAGACGAAGCATTCTCACACAAGGCTCATCAGGCAACCTTTGAGCTGCAGCAGGGCCGCCGGGGCTACCGGGCAATCTGGAATCACATTATGCGCATCTCCGTTGCGGATTTGAAGAAGAACTACGATAACCTGAATGTGTATTTCGAGCAGTGGCTGGGTGAAAGCGATGCAGACCCCTATATCCCCGCTATGGTGGAGGATATGAAGGCCCGGGGCATTGCGGTACAGAGCGATGGCGCTTGGGTTGTGCCTGTGGCGGAAGAGGGGGACAAGAAGGAAATGCCTCCCTGCATTCTGGTAAAGCGGGACGGCTCTTCCATTTACGCCACCACCGACCTTGCTACGATGGTCCAGCGTATGCAGGACTGGAAACCGGATAAAATGCTCTATGTTACCGATAAGCGGCAGAATCTGCACTTTGAGCAGGTGTTCCGTGCCGCCCGGAAATCTGGCATTGTCAATCCCGAAACCGAGCTGGAGCATGTGGGCTTCGGCACGATGAACGGCGCAGACGGCAGGCCCTTTAAGACCCGGGACGGCGGTGTTCTCCGCTTGGAGCAGCTGATTTCCGATATGACCGACTTTGTTCGGGGCAAGGTTGTGGAAAACAAAATTGTTTCCGACGATGAGGTGGAGGAAACCACCCGCAAGATTGCTATGGCGGCGCTGAAATACGGCGACCTGTCCAATCAGCCCACCAAGGATTATAACTTTGATATGGAGCGCTTTGCCGCTTTTGAGGGCAACACCGGGCCTTATATTCTCTATACCATCGTCCGGGTGAAGTCCATTCTGGCAAAGTACGGCGCTTGGGAGCATTTGCCCATCCAGCCGGCTGCCAATGTATACGCTAAAGACCTGATGCTGGCGATTACCAAGCTGTCTCCCGCTTTGGAAGCGGCACTTAATACCTCTTGCCCCAACTTGGTTTGCGCTTATATCTATGAGCTTTCCGGCGCAGTGAACAAGTTCTACCACGAGACCCGGATTCTAACCGAAGAGGATAAGAATCTGCAGGCAGGCTATATTGCCCTTGTAGGTCTTGCCAAGGGGATTTTGGAGAAGTGCATTGACCTTTTAGGCTTCTCCGCTCCTGAAAAAATGTAATGAAAAACAAGCCTCACTATTGTGAGGCTTGTTTTTATATGGCATAAAAGAAAATACTCACGAATTGCAGAAGACTACCTAGTACCACGAAAATGTGGAAGACGGCGTGGAACCAAGGCTTTTTAGAGCCGATGCCGTAGAGAATTGCGCCTACCGTGTAGGCAATGCCGCCGGACAGCAGAAACAGGAAACCGGGCTGCGTCAGCGCCTTTAAGGTCTGGGGAATAAAGGGAAATACCGCCCAGCCCATACCGATATAGCAAATCATAGAAAACACATTGTATTTTTTCAGGTCAATGGCGGTCAGCGTAACCGTCAGCGCCACCATCGCCCACTGGAAAGCGAACAGTCCCCAACCCAGCACTGGGTACACGGGGCGAAGACCGGCAAGTGCCACGGCGGTGTAGGAGCCGGC
The DNA here is from genome assembly GCA_045535135.1 of Faecousia sp. Taxonomy (GTDB): domain Bacteria; phylum Bacillota; class Clostridia; order Oscillospirales; family Oscillospiraceae; genus Faecousia. The sequence continues at coordinate 1,281 of JAZSKZ010000064.1, read as the reverse complement.
AATCAGCAAATAGATGGTGCAGTGGTCCAAAACCTGCAAAACCTTTTTTGCCGTTCCCGGATGCAGGCCGTGGTAAACACTGGACATGGTATAAAGCAGAATCATACATACGCCGTAAATGCAGGAAGCCACAATGGTTACCCAATCGCTGACCAATGCGGCCTTAATCACGCAGGCAAGAAGAATCACTACGCCGCAGCCGCCGCCCACAATGTGGGTAACCGTATTCATAATCTCCTCACCCCGGGTATAGGCAGGGAGTTTTCTGTCAGATAACTTGGTGCGTTTCATAGTTGCCTCCTTAGGAAAGACCTTGGGTGTCCAAAAGTTCCAAAACCTGCTGTCCCCGCAGGGTCAGCCCCGCAGAGCCGTGAACGGGATATTCTGCATAGGCAGACATATCTGCGCCTGCAAGGGGCGCATCGTAAGAAATATCAATCAGCCCTTTCTTTTCCAGCAGCTGCAAAATGATGCTTTCAAAATTCGCTTCCCGACAGATGGGGGTCATATCCTCCCGCTTTCGTGCCACAGGCAGAAAGGCATACTGTCCCAAAAGTCGCAAAAAGGCGATTTCTTTTTCTGTCAGTTCCAACACTTTTCCACAGCCGCCGCAGCTGCTGCAGTTTTTACACTCGCTCATAGGAAAACCGTCCTTTCCGTGTGCTTTGCCGCTCATTATAGCGAATAAAGTGAAGCGATGCAAGCGTTTTCTGGGAATTATTGTCTTCCCTTTTGGCAATACTTATGCTATACTAAAAGAAAAAAGGAGGAATTTACTATGTCCAAATACGCAGGCACCAAAACCGAAGCCAATCTGCTGGCCGCTTTCGCCGGCGAATCTCAGGCAAGAAACCAGTACACCTACTTTGCTTCCAAGGCAAAGAAAGAGGGTTTTGAGCAGATTTCCGCTCTGTTCCTGAAGACTGCTGAAAATGAAAAGGAACACGCAAAAATGTGGTATAAGGAGCTGGACGGCATCGGCTCTACCGCAGAAAATCTTCTGAAGGCCGCCAACGGCGAAAATTATGAGTGGACCGACATGTATGCAAGCTTTGCCAAGGTTGCCGATGAAGAAGGCTTCCACGATTTGGCAGAGAAGTTCCGCCGTGTTGCAGAGGTGGAACGCCATCACGAAGAGCGTTACCGTGCTCTGCTTTCCAATGTGGAAAAGGAAAAGGTATTCAAAAAGGATGAGGAAACCGTATGGGAATGCCGCAACTGCGGTCATATCCATGTAGGCAAGGAAGCACCTGCAATGTGTCCCACCTGCGCCCATCCCCA
>JAZSKZ010000023.1:0-3913 GCA_045535135.1 Faecousia sp. | reverse complement strand
AACCACCGGCATAGCCGGTGTTTTTCTTTTGTTACCCAAACTTCTTTTTGTCCGTTTTCCACACAATGTACATTGCCACAACACCTACGGTTAGGCTGCATAAAAGGATAATCGCAATCACCACCGGCGGCAGCTTTAGCGTAAGGGTTACTACCGGAAGCCCCCCGATTCTTCCGCTCACCGAAAGCTGCATGGTTTCCGTCTTTTTCTGTCCGGATGCCAATTTCCGCTTTGCGCCGCAAATGTTACACTTATCGTCCCAGTCGCCGTCGTAGCTGTGGGGTACTCTCCGCTTTTGGGCGCAGCCGTTACATTCGGTATCACATTCATTGTCATAGATATGGTCCGGCTCCCCCTCCCACCGCTTAGCTGCGCAAACATTACAGTCGGCGTCGCAGGCGTTCGTGTAGGTATGAGGCTGGGCCGTCCGCTTTGCCTGACACAAACTGCACTTCTCCGTGCAGGCATATGCATATTTATGGGGAGCTACTGCCCGGATTTCCTGACAGATATTGCAGTCCCTATCGCAGGCATTGTCGTAAATATGACTGTGGACAAAACACTCCCACGCAGCATCCGTCAGGTACTGATTCCCGATGCCTATTTCCATTTTCATCCGGTCGTCTTCCGTACCCCGGTACCGCACGCTTTGCAGGCTCTTGCAGCCGGAAAAGGCATTGTCGCAAATTGTGGGGCGTATATTTTGGATAGCAACTTCCGTAAGGGCTGTGCAGTTTTGGAAGGCATTATCTCCGATTTTTGCTATCTTCTCCGGCAAAATTACGGTCTTTAAGGTCGTGCAATTATAAAACACATTGTTGCGAATTTCCTTTACATCATCAGGAAATTTGACCTCTGTCAGTACCTCACCGTTTACATACAGTGTTTTGGTATGATACAAGGGGTGTCCCTGCTGTGAAGCAAATGCCCCTCTGCACCAAGCGTCAATATTGGAAATTTCCACACGCTTTAGTGCCGTACAATTCTTAAAGGCGTTTGAGCCGCTTCCATCTATTCCTTTTACCGATATTTCCGCAAGGCTTTTACAATTCATAAAAGCCTCGCTGCCAATGTAAATCGTTGCGTCTTTTCCGGTTACCTTCTTCAAATTTTTGCAATTTTTGAAAGCATAGGCGCTTATACTGGAAATACTTTTGGGCAGCGTTACGCTTTTTATGGAGATGCAGCCCTCAAAGGTATATTGCTTGATATGCGGGACACCGTCGGGAATTACCAAATCCGTAACTTTTTCACCGTTCAGATACAGATCTGCGCCATAACGCATAGGATAACTCTTAATCTCCGCATTGCACCACGCATAGAGATTGGAAATGTACACACTCCTCACATTTATGCACTCATAAAAACCTCCTTCTTTAATGTGTGTAATGTTCTTGCTCATATAAACGCTTGTGAGACTTTCACAGTGCATAAATGCGTCTTCACCGATAACGGTAACCGTATCAGGAATTACAACAGATGTAATTTTTTGGTTCTGATAGAATGCTAATCTGCCAATCTCAGTAACTGGGCAGCCTTCGATTTTCTCCGGAATGGTAACCTTTCCTGACAGCGCATCGGTGTCGCCGGTAATGGTAACCTGCCCGTTCGTAACCTTGTATTTAAGGCCTTGGTATGTACCCTCCGAAGCCGATACCCTTTGGGGCAGGCATAGGAAAAGAACAAAGAAAAAGCAGAGCGCCACCATACACTTTACCGTCTTTTTCATAAAAGCACCTCCCGTTGATTGCTCGTTATATTTATGATAACTGCAAAGCCCCTCATTGTCAACAAGTACCATCTTTTTCCATTAAAAAAGACCCGAGGTGTTTTCCTCGGGTCGTTTGCTATTCCTTACAGGGGGTAGGCGGCCTCGTCGCAGATGAGAACCACATTGGGGTGGAACTGGAGAATGGAAGCAGGCACTTCGGGAGTTACAGGACCCCAGAAGGTCTTGCGGAGGATCTCCTTCTTGTCAGCGCCGGTTACTACCATAACAATCTTCTTGGCTGCCATAATGGTGCCGATGCCCATGGTAAAGGCTGCCTTAGGTACATCGTCGATAGACTCAAAGAAGCGCTTGTTGGCATCGATGGTCATTTCGGTAAGTTTCACCTCGTGGGTCATTGCGGGGAAGTGGTCATCGGGCTCGTTAAAGCCGATGTGGCCGTCGTGGCCGATGCCCAGAAGCTGCAGGTCAACGCCGCCCCACTGCTCAATTTTCTCCTCGTATGCCTGGCACATAGCCTGCACATCGGCAGCCAGACCGTCGGGAACGATGGTGTTCTCCTTCTTAATGGAGATGTGGTCAAACAGGTTATCCTGCATAAACTTGCGGTAGCTCTGCTCGTGGTCAGGTGCAAGGCCCTTATACTCGTCCAAGTTAGCGGAACGCACCTTGGAGAAGTCGATCTTGCCTTCCTTCTCTCTGCGAATCAGCTCCCGGTACAGGGGCAGGGGTGTGGAGCCGGTAGCCAGACCGATAACACAGGCGGGCTTGGTCTGAATCAGGGCCTCAAACTGGTCAGCGGCCAGAACGCCCATTTCTTCCGGGTTTTTTACAACGATTACTCTTGTATGAATCATGGTATGATGCCTCCTATTTTTTGATTATCCACTTAAATTTTAGCAAGGGGATAATCGGTTGTCAAGGAAAATTTACAGCGCCACCCATTGGCCGATTTGGGGAATCACAAGGGTCTTCTCCTCCCCCGCTACCGTACGCACCTGCTGCCAAAGACCGTGGGGGTCATTATCCTCTGCGGGCATATGGTAAAGCAGTATTTTCTCTGCGCCTAAGGCCTTGGTAAAGGTCCAAGCCGGGGCGGTAATGGCATAGGCATAGGGCGCAATCACCACATCTACCTTGGGCAGCATTTTTCTCCGCCACTGGAGCGGTGCGGCATCTCCCAAAATAAAAAGCCGCTTCTCCCCTTCTATGATGTAGCTCACATGGGGCACATCTGCCTTTCCGATATGGCGGCTGGGCAGAGCGGTAAGCGCCGCGCTCCCAAGCTGAAGGCTTCCACCCTCCTTAGGAAACGACTCCGGCCCGATAACGGACCGGAGTGTTTTCTTTTCATAGGCATCGGCATAGGACGCTGAATAATGGTCCGGGTGCCGATGGGTGAACGCCACAACATCGGGATAAGGCGCGGAAAGCTTCTCCATAAGCGCCGAGGGCGTCCCCAAATACGGGGGATAGTCCTGACACACGCCGTCTACAAGGAAGCTGACGCCGCCTGTTTTCACATAAATCCCGGCATTTGCCGTTCGTAAAAGCTCCATTTATACGCCCTGCTTTGCCCGACGAAGGGTTTCTTCCAAATCGCAGGTATTTTCGGGGGTATAGCCGGGCAGGGGCTGAATCTTCTCGTTGATGGCATCCAGTACCCAAGAAGCCTGGGGGAAGAAGAAGGCATCAAACTCGAAGGGAGGTGTAATCCAGTTCTTTGCGCCTACTACTACGGGAGGTGCGTCCAGCTCGTCGAAGCACAGGTCGGTAATGTTCCGTGCCACATCGTTCATGAAGCAGCCACGGGCGCAGGCATCGGAAACCAGTACCACACGGCCGGTCTTCTTCACGGACTCGATAATCTTCGTGTAATCCAGCGGCACCAGAGAGTGAATGTTAATCACATCGGCTTCCATACCGTACTTTTCAGACAGCTCCTTGGCCGCATCCATTGCCCGGTACAGAGCCGCGCCAATGGTAAGAATGGTGATATCCTTGCCGTCCCGGACCTTATTGACATCACCGATGGTAATTTCGTAACGCTCGGCGGGAACGCCGCCCTCGTGGAACTGCTCGCCCACATCGTAAATTCTCTGGCTCTCAAAGAATACAACGGGGTCAGTGCCCTTCAGCGTGGTCTCCATCAGACCCTTAGCCTCCCAAGGTGTTGCGGGGAAG
>JAZSKZ010000099.1:0-6436 GCA_045535135.1 Faecousia sp. | reverse complement strand
CCGTTTTTGGCAGTTGTGGGCGACCAAAAGCACGGCACCAATGTGGAAGCGCCCCTTGCCACCATCCAGCAGGCAGTTGCAGAGGTGATGGGAGAGCAGACCGGGGCAATCCTCTCCGGCTTTGAAGCATCCATCGGGGTGCAGAAGGATATTTTGGAGGCGGTGCTGGGCATTCACATCGGGGATAGCACCATCGCCCAAGCGGTGCGCCGCTATGAAAATAAGCTTTCGGTTATACGGGGAGGTAGCCTATGAATTCCTTAACTTACCTTTATCAGCTGGACGGAAAGCCGATGCTTACCCCCGACGGGGATGTGCAGATGCAATTTACGGACCTGGATTCGGGAGAATCCGGGCGGGACGAAGCAGGCTTTATGCACCGCATTGTAGTGCGGCGAAAGGTGGCATCCTGGAGCTTTCTCTACAGTAGCCTTACCCAAAAGGAGTATGTTTATATGCAAAGCATTCTCCCCAGGGACAGCTTTCTTTTTACCTACCCCGACCCGGAGGATCCGGCAAAGTGCAAAACCACCCGTGCCTACCTCTCCCAGTACGGCATTTCGTGGCACAACGCCCGGACCGGGGAGTACCGCAATCTGAAATTCGAGATTATAGAGTGTTAAGGCGGTGGGCAAATGGTAAAACATAAAATTCTCCTCCCCGACGGCAGAGAAATTTCCTCCGGCGCACCGGGGCAGGCCATCTCCCAGGTGGAAATCACTTGGGATGTGAGTGCCGGGGAGGAGCTTTCCCCCGGCGGTGTGTGCGCCGCTATGGCGGAAGTGCAGTTTATAGACTGCGTGGGTGCGCCTCTTTGCGCCGGGGAGGAATTTTCCCTCTATGAGGGAGATGTACTTTTAGGCAAATTTATTGCGGAAAAGCCGGAGCGGAAAAGTGAGCACGGCTACACCGTTACCGCCTATGACCGGGTGAGCCGGCTGGATAAAAATATCGACAGCTACTTAAATAGCCTTACCGGCTGGCCCTATACCCTTTGGGAGCTTGCCGGGATGGTTTGCGATTTTTGCGGCGTTACCCTGACGCCCGGGGAATATCCCGGGGGCGACTATTTGGTGTTTCCCTTTTCCGGGGAGCAAATTACCGGTCGGACGGTGATGAAGTGGATTTGTCAGGCGCTTTGTAAATTCTGCCGTGCCACCCCCCAGGGAGCGCTGGAGCTTTCCTGGTACACCCCCAGCGATTGGGAAATCGGCCTGCAGGCAGGGGAGGGGGTCATTCCCTTTCTGGGGGGCAGTTTCAGCTACTGCGATTTTGTAACTGCCCCCATCGAGAAAGTGCAGATTCGCAGAAATTCCGAAGATGTGGGCGTCATTTACCCCGACGGGGGCAAAAATACTCTCGTTATAGAGGGAAATCCCCTGCTTTCCACCGAGGACGGGAAGAATCTTCTGCCCCTGGCGGAGAATCTGTTGGCTTCCGTAGCGGATTTAGCCTACACGCCCTTTTCCGTATCTGTGCCTGCCGGCAGAGAAATTATGCCGGGTCATCGGGTGAAAATCACCGACGGCAAAAAGACCATCGTAGGTCTTGTAATGCAAAAGGTGCGCTCCGGGCAGAAAGACACCCTCTCCTGCACCGGCTCTCCCAGCCGGGAGAGCGTGGAGGTGGTAAACCGCCAAAGCTACGGGGCGCTCTCCGGCAAGGTGATGAACCTTTCGGTGGATGTGGCGGGCATCCGGGCAGAAAATAAAGACGCCGCCGGAAATCTCGCTTCCCTTACGCTGACGGTGGAGGGGTTGGGGGCAGAGGTATCCCGGCAGAGCAGTCGGGCAGATACTTTGCAGGAGGAGTTGACGAAAGTCAGCCAATCTGCCACGGATCTTTCCATCGAAGTAGCATCCATCCGGGAAACGGGCGTAGACAGGGTGCAGACCCAAACCGGCTACCGCTTCGACGACCGGGGACTGCACATCAGTAAATCCGATTCGGAAATGGAAAACCGGCTGGACCATACGGGTATGTATGTGGAGCGCTCCGGGGAGACCATTTTGCGAGCCAACGCCGAGGGCGTAGTGGCCACCGATGTGTCGGTGCGGAATTATCTCATTGTAGGCAGCCACGCCCGGTTTGAGGACTACGAGGGCGGCACAGGCTGCTTTTATTTATAGGAGGACATATGGCTCTGCAGGAAAGAACCTATACCTACGGCAGTATTGACAGCACCGAATCCCGGTATTACCGCACGGAGCTGACATTAAAGGAGCTGTCTGTTTCCCGGGAGGACAATACCTCCCTGATAGAATATACCCTTGTGCTTTCCACCGGTGCAAGACGGCTCAGCCAGTGGCGCACCGGCGCAAAAATATGGCTGGGCGGCACACTTTATGCCCACCGGGACGGCACAGATTACGATAACCAAATCTCCATCGGGGAAAACGAAAGCCTGACGCTGATGGCGGGTACATTTACCGTTCCCCACGGCGGTAGCGGAAAAACGAGCCTTTCGGTGGAATTTTCCGTCTATCACCCTACCACGTCCAATTATACCCCCGGCAACTTTACCTACACCGGGGGCGAAATTACCCTGACGGGTGCGGGGCAGGAGACTACCCTGTGGGCGACAGATTCGTATATCGGCAGTACTGCTTTACTGGGCTTGAGCCGAAAAAGCACCGGCTTTACCCACAGTATTGCCTACGCCTTCGGAGAAGAAAGGGGCTATCTCCACGCCGACGGCACATTGGGCGCAGAGGAGCGGTTTACCGAAACGGCGGTGGGTTTCCCCCTGCCGGAGGATTTTTATTACCAAATTCCCCGGGCGCAGAGCGGCGTTTGTACGCTGACCTGCTATACCTATGAGGGGGATAGTCTTGTGGGTGAGCCCCAGACTGCCACCTTTACGGTAATGACCAGAGAGAGGGACTGCGCCCCCCAGCTTTCTGCCACGGTAGAGGACATAAATTCCAAAACCCTGGCGCTCACCGGCAATAAAAACACGCTGGTGCGGTATGCATCTACCGCCCTTTGTACCCTGAACGCAAGTGCCCGGTTTGGCGCAGAAATTGTGGACTCTACTGTGGATGGGGAGAGCATTTCCGATAATTGCGTCTTTACCGGGACAGAGAAGGACAGCTTTACCTTCTGCGCCACAGACTCCCGGGGGTATAGTGCGTCCCGGGTGGTGCAGGCTGGCTCTGTGCCTTATTTTTATCCTACCGCCAATGTGAGCGCCGTTCGGGAAGACCCTACCGGCGGCGCAGTGCGACTTACGGTAAAGGGCATTTTTTATAACGGCAGCTTCGGGCAGGCGGATAACGAGCTTTCCGTAAGCTGCCGGCTTCCCGATGGGGAGCGGGTGTATTTAACCCCGGAGATTTCCGGGAACAGCTACATCGCAGAGGAGATATTGGAGGACTTTGATTATACCCGAAGCTTTCTCCTTACCGTTACGGTACAGGACGCCCTCACCGCTGTGAGCGCCACTGCCACCGTGCAGAAAGGCGTGCCGGTATTTAACTGGGACGAGGACAGTTTCCGCACCAATGTGCCGACCTGTCTTTGCGGCGTGAATGTACAATGCGGGGAAACTCCCGACGGGGAGCTTCGGGTCTATATGGGAGAGTACCTGCTGGTTGCCGGCGGCGGTGTGCTGGGAACGGTGCAGGGAAGCGGTCCTCGGTGGCAGGGAACGGCGGGCGTTTCCGCCGCCTATGGGGAGGATGGGGAGGTTGTCCTTACCCTCCCGGCGGATGTTTCCAGTGTAATGCTCCTTTCCACAGAAGGCTTTACACTTTATTAAAAGGAGGAAATTATGAAAGACAAAATTTGTGCGGCTGCCGGGGTGCTGGGAGGTGGAATCGCCTGGCTGTTTGGCCCTTGGAGCAGCGATTTGACGGCGCTGGGTATCTGTATGCTGGTGGATTTTCTCTCCGGCAGCGCGGTGGCGCTGGTGTTCCACAAAAGTCAGAAAACCGCCACCGGGGCGTATAGCTCCGCCTACGGCTTTGCCGGACTTTGCAAGAAAGCCATGCTTCTTGCCATTGTGGCAGTGGGACACCAGATGGATCTGGTGCTGGGTACGGGGTATTTGCGGACGGCTCTTTGCATCGGTTTTTTGGTAAATGAAATGCTCTCCATTGCGGAAAATGCAGGACTTATGGGCATTCCTGTCCCGAAAATTTTTGTCCGGGCGCTGGATGTGCTGCAGAAAAAGGGCACAGAAGAAGCCGGCAATGAGGAGGGCGGCAGCCTATGATAACCAAAAAAATCGAAATGGACCTTGCCCGCAAGGGCATTACCCCGGTGGTGGATGCAGTGCAGGGGGACTCCGGCATTACCCTTGCCTTTTCTCTCTATGCTGACGGCACGCCTTGGGTCATTCCGGAGGGGGCGCAGGTGATCGTGCAGTACGGGCGTGATGGCTTCGGCGGCACTTACGATACCCTCCCCGACGGCAGTGCCGCCTTTCAGGCAGAGGGCAATATCCTCACCGTAGCCCTTGCGCCCCAAGTGTGCAGCCTGTGGGGGGATGTGCAGGTGCAGACCTCTATTTATAGCGGCGATAAGCGGCTTTCCACCTTTGCCATAATTCTGCGGGTGGAAAAAACGATCCCCTGGGAGCGGGAACCTGAAAATTATGTAAACCTTACCCAGTGGCTTCTCACCCACGAAAACGCCAGCGCAGAGGTAATCGATATGCGCACCGGCTGGGACGGCACGGTTTACGACTATGCCGGTACGGCGGTGCGTACCCAATTTGCCCAGAAGGCAGGGGCAATTTTAGAGTCTGCTTCCGGAAAACGCATCACGCTCCCCGACAGCGCAGATATCCCCCTGCGGGATTTAAAGCTATATGTGCCCGAGGGGGCGTCTTCGGCAAAGCTCACGGTGGCAGGCAAAAACCTTGCCAAGCGGGACGATAACAGCCGCCAGTACATCATCGATCCGCCCGTACCGGCAGGCACATATTTTCAGCTTTCCTTTACTGCCACCGGGGATTTTGCGAGTGTGGATTTTTATCCTTATGCCACGGATGGCACAAACGATGACACAAACCGTAGAAAAGCAAATGTGGTAAAAGGCGAACGCTACACAATCCAAGTGCGGTTTGCTTACGGCGATTTGGGCTTCTTAAAAATGTGGGATGAGTACGCAAAGGTTACGGATGTGCAGGTGGAAATCGCCGGGTCGGCAACGGACTACGAGCCCTACAGCGCCGAAGCTCACACTATCCTGCTGCCGGAGACTGCCGGCGGCTATGTGGATTTCGGGGCGGGAAAATTTGTAAGCCCCACGGCGGAATACCCGCTTTCCGACCTGCCCCGGATTGGGGCAAAATACCCGGTAACCAATCTTTCTACAGATGGGGAAAGTATTTCCTTTACCTATGTGGCAGACACGAAGAAATACATCGAAAACTATGTGGATAAAAAGTGCAGCGAGCTGGCGGCAGCCATCGTTGCCAATTCTTAAGGAGGAACGAAATGTTTGATTTAAGAAAATTTGTAATGGAAACACTCCGGGGTATGGCGCACCACTATCCCGAATTTCAGGTGCGGGAATTTGCCCTCAACTGGTACGCAAAGGGTAAGCTTACCGAGGAGGATTTGGCGGCGGTAGAAGGCTGGTTTAACGCCGATGAGCTGTAAGAGAGCAGAAATCGTCGAACGGGCAAGGGCGTGGATTGGGAAAAATGAGGAAGACGGTTCTCACGAGGAAATCGTAAAGCTTTATAATTCCCACAAACCCCTTGCCCGGGGCTATCGGCTGAAAGAGACTGACTCCTGGTGTGCCGGTACAGTATCTGCCCTTGCAATCGCCTGCAATGCCACCGATATCATTCCCACCGAGGTCAGTTGCGGAATACTGATGACGCTGTTTGAGCAGGCGGGGATTTTTTGGGATGACCGGGCGTATATTCCCGACCCGGGGGATATTCTTTTTTACGATTGGCAGAAGAATCAGGGCGCGCCCGACCATATGGGTATCGTGGAAAAAGTGGTGGGGGACACCATCACGGTGATTGAGGGCAACTACAAAAATGCCGTAGGGCGCAGGACTGTAAAGATAGGCGATGCCCGGATTCGGGGCTACGCCCTTCCCAAATATACCGATTGGGTGAGCTCTGTGCAGGCGGTACAGCGGTACTTAAATGCCAGCTGCGATGCCCGACTCAAAGTGGACGGCATCTACGGCAAAAAGACAAAAGCCGCCCTTGTATGCGCTTTGCAAAACGCCCTTTCCGTAGAGGAAACCGGGAGCATCGATGAAAAAACCCTGACCGCCGTCCGGAAAAACAACCTCCGGAAAGGGGACAGGGGAGCGGCGGTGGCGGTACTGCAGGCACTGCTTCTGTGTAACGGCTTTGGAGAAGTCTATGCCGACGGGGTGTTCGGCAGCGGTACGAAAAAGGCACTGCAAGCCTACCAAAAGAAAAACGGTTTATTTCCCGACGGCGTTTTCGGCAGCAAAACCC
>JAZSKZ010000044.1:0-7645 GCA_045535135.1 Faecousia sp. | reverse complement strand
GCCATGTCGTTCTGTGGGCCAAGGAGTTGTAGTTAACACTTGTCTTCCTAAGACCGCTTGGCCTCCGACTTCCCTTTACTACCTCTACCCTCCAGCAAGAGGCTTCCCGGAAGCTGAATATGACCCCCAGCCGCACAATGTCCATCGCCCAGCAGCTTTATGAAGGTGTGGATGTTCCCGGTGAGGGCACAACCGGTCTTATCACCTATATGCGTACCGACTCCCTGCGGCTGAGTGCCGAGGCTATGGACGCCGCCGCAAGGTTTATTTACAGCCGCTACGGCAAAGAATACTACTACGGCAAGCACCACGCCTTTAAGGGCAAGTCCGGCATCCAGGACGCCCACGAAGCCATCCGCCCCACCCACGTGGAGCTGGACCCGGAAATGCTTCAGAACGTGCTGACCCGGGATCAGTATCGGCTTTATAAGCTGATTTGGAGCCGTTTTTTGGCATCCCAGATGGCAAATGCGGTGTATGATACCGTATCCATTGATGCCGCGTGTGAAAATCACATTTTCCGTGCCTCCCACCAGAGCCTAAAGTTCGCCGGTTTTCTGGCGCTCTACGAAGAAGGCCGGGATGAGGAAGCGGAAGCAGTCGGCTCTCCCCTGCCGGATTTGCAGGTAGGCGACACCGCCACAGCAAAGGCGCTGCGAAAGACCCAGCACTTTACCCAGCCTCCCGCCCGGTATACGGAAGCAACCCTTGTGAAAGCTATGGAGGAGCAGGGCGTCGGTCGCCCCTCTACCTATGCGGGCATTGTTTCCACCATTCAGGACCGGGAATATGTGGCAAAGGTGGATAAAAAGCTCTCCCCCACCACCCTCGGTGAGGTGGTTACCGGCCTTATGCTGGAGCGGTTTCACGATATTATCGATGTGGAATTTACCGCCAATATGGAATCGAAGCTCGACGAAGTGGAAGCAGGAAAACAGAACTGGAAAGACCTTCTTTCCGAGTTCTACGAGGATTTCCACAAGGAGATGACCGAAGCAGAAGAAGCCCTGCAGGGCACTCGGCTGAAAGTACCCGATGAGGTCAGCGAGGAAATCTGCGAGGTTTGCGGACGGAATATGGTGGTAAAAATCGGTCGGTTCGGCAAATTCCTTGCCTGCCCCGGTTTCCCCGAGTGCAAGAACACCAAACCCATTGTGGAAAAAATGCCCGGCCGCTGCCCCAAGTGCGGAGATACGATTCTCAAGCGCAAAAGTAAGCGGGGCTTTGCCTACTACGCCTGCCAAAAGGGCGCAGAATGTGGCTTTATGACTTGGGATGTGCCCACCGCAAACGATTGCCCGGTGTGCGGTCAGACGATGTTCAAAAAGTCCGGCAAGGGCCGTATGAAGCCCTTCTGCATTAACGAAAGCTGCGAAAACTTTCTTCCGGAAGATAAGCGGGGCTACTACAAAAAGCCGGAAGAGGGCGAAACCGAGAAGAAAGCCGCCCCCAAGAAGGGGAAAAAGACCACCGGAGGAAAGAAGAAATGACGCACGTTAAGGTGGTAGGCGCCGGACTTGCCGGCAGTGAAGCCGCTTGGCAGCTTGCCCAGCGGGGACTTGCCGTTACCCTCTATGAAATGAAGCCCCAAAAGCGCTCCCCCGCCCACCATACGGATACCTTTGCGGAGCTGGTCTGCTCCAATTCTCTCCGGGGGGACCGGCTGGAAAATGCGGTGGGACTTCTGAAAGAGGAACTGCGCCGAATGGGCAGTCTGATACTCTCCTGCGCCGAGGAAACCCGGGTGGAAGCCGGTGGTTGTCTTGCAGTGGACAGGCAAGGTTTTTCCAATTTAGTTACTGAAAAAATCAGAAATTATCCCAATATTACGGTCATTTCCGAAGAAATCTCCAAAATTCCCGAAGGCCCGGTCATCATCGCCACAGGGCCTCTCACATCCGATGCTTTGTCGGACGCCATTGGTAAATATTTTGGGGAGAGCTACCTGCATTTTTTCGATGCCGCCGCTCCCTTGGTTACGGCGGAGTCCATCGATATGGAAAAGGCCTGGTGGCAGTCCCGGTACGACCGTGGCACGCCGGACTATATTAACTGCGCAATGAACAAAGAGGAGTACGATGCCTTTTTGCAGGCGCTGATTACCGCCGAGGAAGCCCCGGTACACGGCTTTGAGGACCAGAATGTGTTTGAAGGCTGTATGCCCGTGGAGGTTATGGGCCGCAGAGGGTACGACACCCTGCGCTTTGGGCCTTTAAAGCCTGTGGGTCTTACCGAGCCGGCAACTGGCAAAGAGCCCTACGCCGTTGTCCAGCTCCGGCAAGACAATGCGGCAAAGAGCGTATTTAACTTGGTAGGCTTCCAAACCCATCTGAAATTTGGCGAACAGAAGCGGGTATTTTCTATGATTCCTGCCCTCCGTAACGCAGAATTCGTGCGCTACGGCGTGATGCACCAAAACACCTTCCTCCAGTCCCCCCGCCTGCTGGATAAGTACTATTCAGACCGGCGCAATCCCCTCGTTGCCTTTGCCGGGCAGATGACCGGTGTGGAGGGCTATGTGGAAAGTGCCGCCTCCGGCTTTTTGGCGGCGGTAGCGATGGCGGCAAAGGTTCTGGGCAATCCCCTGCCGGAGTTTTCCAAAGAAACCGCCATCGGTGCGCTTTCCCTCTACATCAGCGACGAGCGGGTGGAAAATTTCCAGCCTATGAACATTAACTTCAGCCTGATTTCCCCTCTGGAAAAGCGCATCCGCAAAAAAGCGGAGAAAAATTTGGCAATTGCCAACCGTTCCCTTGCCATCATCGATGAGATGGTCGCAAAGGGCATATGAGAAAGAGGTTTCTATGAAAATTTTACTGGATGCAATGGGCGGCGACCACGCCCCGCAGGCTCCCGTTTTGGGCGCACTGGCGGCAAACCGGGATTTTGGCGCGAATATTGCCTTAGTCGGCAATGAGGATGCCATTTGGCAGGTTCTGAAGGAGGAGGGCATCTCCCAGCTTCCCGCCGGTATGGAAATCGTACACGCCACAGAGGTGGTGGATATGCACGACGACCCTGCCAATGTGGTGCGGAAGAAGAAAGATTCCTCTATGATGAAGGCGCTTAAAATGCTCGCCGACGGTGAGGGCGACGCCTGCCTTTCTGCCGGCAGCACCGGCGCACTGCTCAGCGGTGCAACCCTGATTGTCAAGCGGGTAAAGGGCATCCGCCGGGCAGCAATGGGCCCTGCTATGCCCAATAAGTCCGGCAGTAAGACCGTACTTCTGGACTGCGGTGCAAATGCGGAATGTACCCCGGAATTTCTGCTCCAGTTCGGCCTTGTGGGCTCTCTCTACGCAAAAAAATACTTAGGCACAGAAAATCCCCGGGTAGGACTTCTGAACATTGGCACGGAAGATACCAAAGGCACGCCCCTGCAAAAAGAAGCCTATGCCCTGCTCACCGATGCCCACGAAAAGGGACTCCTCAACTTTATCGGCAACATTGAAGCAAGAGATACCCTGCTGGGCGGTGTGGATGTGGTGGTCTGCGACGGTTTTTCCGGCAATGTACTGCTGAAATCCATCGAAGGCACAGCGATGTATATGGGAAGCCTGATGAAGCACAAAATCTTCAAGCGCAATATTTTCAGTATGATTGGCTACCTGCTGTGCAAGCCCGGTGTGAACGAGGTAATGAAATTAATAGACTATCGGGAAATCGGCGGCACCCAGTTTTTGGGTATCCGCAAGCCGGTGATTAAGGCTCACGGTTCTTCCGATGCCCTTGCGTTCCGCAATGGTATCCGGCAGGCGATGGATGCTGCCCAGCGGGACTTTACAGCTGAGCTGGAAGCAGGACTTGCCCAGCTTTCCCTGGGGGAGAACGAAAATGCTTAAGGACTTGGAAAATGCCATTGGCTACCGCTTCCAGAATATCTCTCTGCTGCAAAACGCTCTGTGCCACTCATCGTATGCCAATGAGCGGTGGCATAACAGCCTGAAAAGCAACGAGCGGCTGGAGTTTTTGGGAGATTCGGTGCTGGGTATGGTGGTTGCGGACTACTTATATCGCACCTTCCCGGACCGTCCCGAGGGCGAGCTGACCCGGATGCGGGCAGATATGGTTTGCGAAACCTCCCTTGGCGCTATAGCAGACAGGCTCTCGTTGGGTCAGCACCTGCTTTTAGGCAACGGCGAGGAGCTCTCCGGTGGCAGAAGCCGGGTTTCCATCTTGGCAGACGCAGTGGAATCCGTCATTGCCGCCTGCTACTTAGACGGCGGTATGACCCCGGCACGGCAATTTATCGAAAAATTCGTGCTGTGTAATGTGCCGGTTTCCCACCTGCAAAATGCAGATTATAAAACCGCCCTGCAGGAATTTGTCCAGCAGAAAAAGGGGCAGAGCCTTACCTATACCCTCGCCGGCCAGTCCGGCCCGGACCATAATAAGTCCTTTACGGTGCAGGTCAGCCTGAACGGCGCTGTCATCGGCGAGGGCACAGGCACCAGCAAAAAACGGGCAGAGCAGGATGCCGCCCGGGTTGCGCTGGAATCGTTCAAATAATGAATAGAAAAACCCTCCCGGGAAAAACTACCCCGGGAGGGAATTTTTATGACGGAAAAAGAATACGGAAAATTAGTGGGCAAGCTGTCCCCCAAGTCCCCTATGGGGAAGGACTGCCTGATTGCCTTTGTGGTGGGCGGTCTTATCTGCACGCTGGGGCAGGTCTTTCTTAACATTTTTGATGCAATGGGGCTCAGCAAAACCGATGCGGGAACGGCTAACTGCATCTGCCTTATCTCCCTGTCTGCACTCTTTACGGGACTCAGCCTGTACGACAATCTGGCAAAATACGCAGGTGCCGGTACCTTAGTGCCCATCACCGGCTTTGCCAACGCCATCGCCTCTCCGGCCGTGGAATTCAAAACCGAAGGCTTCATCCTCGGCGTCGGTGCAAAAATGTTCACAATCGCCGGCCCTGTCATCGTCTACGGCATCTCCGCCAGCGTGGTTTATGGCTTTATTTACTGGATAACCACACTATTCTAACAAAAAGGCTTGACCGATGGGTCAAGCCTTTCTCTTATATATCCAACAATTCCTTAAAATCATAAATATAAAAGTCCGTGGCAGCCTTCATTTGCTCTACATAATCCTTCGAGGAATCGTCGTATACGCCGCAGACCGACATGCCCGCTGACTTTGCGGTTTTATCGGCATCAATATTGTCATCTAAAAACAGAACATTTTCAACAGTGGTCTGCATTCTTGCAGCTGCCATGACATAGATATTCGGGTCAGCCTTTGTTGTGTTAAAATCGTCGCAGGACCAAATGTTATCAAAGAGTTCCCACATACCCAGTCGCTTCAAGCAAGCATCCAGTGTAATGTGGGGACTGGCAGTTAGCACATTTAAGCTTGCCCCTTGCTGCTTTAGCTCTTGGAGAACGGATATTACATTACTTTTTGCGGGAATGGTATAAAAATATGCGTCCAGCATATATTCTTTCATAGTAAGCATCAGCTGCTCCTTGGACATTTGCAGACCTAACTCGTTTATAA
This sequence comes from Faecousia sp., assembly GCA_045535135.1. Classification (GTDB taxonomy): domain Bacteria; phylum Bacillota; class Clostridia; order Oscillospirales; family Oscillospiraceae; genus Faecousia. Next base: position 2,137 of record JAZSKZ010000044.1, on the reverse strand, counting down.
AGTACTCGGCTGTGCCGTTGAGGCCGAGGGGTGTAATAATTTTTACGATGTCATCCCCATAAGAGATGTTGTTTTCATCCAAAATACGGAGCATACAGGAGCAGAAAGTGGGCATGGAATCCACCAATGTTCCGTCAAAATCAAAAAGATAACACATATTCATAGCGCAACACTCCTTTTGATTATTATATCATACCGCCGATTAGATGTAAATATTTTTTACAAAACGATGTGCCTATCCTGCCGGCATCAGAAGCCTTTATTCTCGGTCAACGATTTCATCATTGCTCTGGCAAAAAAGGGCTTGACCGTTCGGTCAAGCCCTTTCCTTATCGGTGTTTAATGTTCTTGAAATTGCCGTATGTTTCGCTTACCACTTCAAAGTAAGAGAATGTACTGTCATACTTTGCCACAATCTTCTGAAAATCGTTTAACTGGTGCTTATTTATGACACAAATAAGCACCGCCCTTTTTTGGCCTGTGTAGCTTCCGATTGCCTCAAGCTCCGTACAACCGTGGTGCAGCTTTTTGTTGATTTCCTCCACAAATGCCTCTTTATGGGTGGTGATTACCGTAAATTTATAGGCAGTTTTTGTGGTTTTAAGCAGCAGGTTTCCTACAAATGTGGAAAGGAAACAGTAGATAATGCACAAAGCCATCGGCTTATAGTTAAGATTTCCTTCCGAATATACAAAAACGGACGCCACCGCCACGATGGCATTTAGGGTAAAGGTAACAGCAAAGAAATTCGTATCCGGCCGCAGCTTATTGACATAGCGAGAAATCACATCGGTACCGCCTGTGGAAGCATTGCTTCTGAAGCAAACGCCGTAAACCGCACCGGCAAGAACACCGCTGAGAATGACAGGATAGATTGTATCGTGCCCCAAAGCATTATACTGAATGAAGGAGAGCCCGGATTTTTGCAGGAACAAAAACACAAAGGAATATACAAGAGAAAACAGCAGTGTTTTAACTGCAAAATCCTTCTGCACAAGAAAATACGCCAGCATAGACAGCGGTATGTTTATCAGCAGCGACATATAGCTGATGCTAAACCCGGTTTTGTACTGAATCATAGTGGCAATGCCGTTTAGTCCGGCAGGCGCAAAGTTATTCTGCACAATAAAGATGTAGTAGACAAATGCCAATAATACCGCAGCAAAAATTACTTTTACATACTCAAAGCTCTTCTTCATCTCGCCGCCTCCCTGTATTCTATAATGCAAGTATACACCTGTCCTTTTTAAAAAGCAAGCAGCACTTTCCCTTACCAAGACAAAAAACACCGCCCAATGGGCGGAATTTTTCTTTAAGTATACACTATTACTTACGGGGAAACGGATTGCGGACATCACTTAAACCACAAATATAGTCCATATTCACATTATATAGCTTAGCAAGTACAATCAGGCTATCCACGGGGATTCTCGTTTTGCCTAATTCATAGTCACAATAAGTTCGCTGGCCAATCTTCAAAATCTTCGCAATTTCTGTCTGTGTTTTATCACAATCTTCACGCAAGGCACGAATACGCTCTGAATAGTTCATATAATCACCTCACGCAAAGCATATCATAGAGTTAAAAACTCTATTGAATTTTAGAGTTATAAACTCTATAATAATTGAGAGGTGATGTCCGTGAACGAAAATACTTGCAAAACCTGCCAATACTATCGACAACATTTTACATTAAGTGGGAAGAAACTCATCCGTGTTTACTGTGGGCATTGTGTATTTGCCCGAGTCAAAAACAAACGCCCAGATGCCAAAGCCTGCGAAAATTATCTACCGGGCACACTGCCTGAAAACGCCTTTGCGTCTAAGAAGTATCTAAGTAAGGAACTTCTGCAGTATGTGCTCCGATTAGAGCTGCTGCCGAAAATTGAAGAAAACGGCTGAGGGAGCGCCGCATAGCATCTCTGCCAATAAAAACGCCACCCTGTTGGGTGCCAAATAAACCTGTTCGGATGAGGGATTCGTTACATTTTCTCCCGCATAATGCGGAAGAAAATTATAGTAGCCACCAGTGTTTGCACTGGTGGCAGCAATATGCCACCGGCATATTGCATTTCACATCTTCGAATCCCTCCCGAATCCGATGCTAAAAAATCCCCAACCGCCTATGCGGCTGGGG
>JAZSKZ010000079.1:0-3855 GCA_045535135.1 Faecousia sp. | reverse complement strand
TGATCAGCTTGGGTATGTACTCCTTCAAGGATGTAAAAATCGGTCTGGACTGTGCCAACGGTGCGGCGTGGAATATTGCAAAGTCGGTATTTGACGCACTGGGGGCCAAAACCTATGTGATTAACGCAAATCCCAACGGCGTGAATATCAATACAAACGCCGGTTCTACCCATATTGAAGTTTTGCAGAAATTTGTGGTGGAAAACGAGCTGGATGTGGGCTTTGCCTTTGACGGCGATGCGGACCGCTGTTTGTGTGTGGACGAAAAGGGAAATATTATCACCGGCGACCACATTCTCTACGCTCTTGGCTGCTATATGAAGGAGCAGGGGCAGCTGGAGGGCAACACTGTGGTTACCACCGTGATGTCCAATTTCGGCTTGTATAAGGCCTTTGATGAAAAGGGAATCGGCTATGCCAAAACCGCAGTGGGCGACAAGTATGTTTACGAATATATGGTGAAGAACGGCTGCTGTGTAGGCGGCGAGCAGTCCGGCCATATTATCGTTTCCAAATACGCCACCACCGGCGACGGTATCCTTACCAGCCTTAAGATGATGGAGGTTATGCTGGCAAAGAAGAAGACGATGAGCCAGCTGTTCGAGGATTTGACCATCTATCCGCAGGTGCTGAAAAATGTGCGGGTAAAATCCAAACCCGAAGCCCAGAACGACCCGGTGGTACAGTCTGCGGTGCAGAGAGTTGCCGACCAGCTGGGGGACACAGGTAGAATCCTTGTTCGGGAGTCCGGAACAGAGCCGGTGATCCGGGTGATGGTGGAGGCCGCCACCAAGGAAATCTGCCAAAATATGGTAGATGAAGTGGTTGATGTGATCTGCGCCCAAGGCCACGCAAGAGTATAAACAAAAAACCCCCTGTTTTGACAGGGGGTTTTTCCCGGCAGAGGAAAATATTCACAGAAAATATACAAATAGTACTTGCTTTTTTCCTTAAGATAAGCTATGATATAGAAAAGTTAGCACTCACGGGAGCTGAGTGCTAACAGAGAGTAAATAATGGGTGCAGTTGCCCAATCAAAATAATGGAGGAAATCGTATGAAACTCAAACCCCTGGCAGACAACATTCTGCTGAAAGCTACCGAAGCAGAGGAGACCACCTCTTCCGGTATTATTCTTGCCACCAGCAACAAGGAGAAGTCCGGCATTTTTGAAGTCGTGGCCGCAGGCCCCGGCACCAAGGATGTAGCCGTTACCGTAGCCGCAGGCGACAAGGTCGTTGTCGGCAAGTATGCCGGCAGCGAATTTAAGCTGGACGGTGAGGATTATAAGTTTGTAAAGCAGGAAGATATTCTGGCGGTAGTTACCGACTGATTTAGGAGGAAAAGCAAATGGCAAAGATGATTATTTACGGCGAGGATGCCCGGAAAAAGCTGCAGACCGGTATTGATAAGCTGGCGGATACCGTGAAGGTAACATTGGGACCCAAGGGCCGCAATGTAGTTCTGTCCAAGATGTACGGCGCACCGCTCATTACCAACGATGGCGTTACCATTGCCAAGGAAATCGAGCTGGAAGACGCTTTTGAGAATATGGGCGCCCAGCTCATCCGTGAGGTTGCTACCCGCACCAATGATGTGGCCGGCGACGGCACCACCACCGCAACGCTGCTTGCCCAGGCCATCAGCCGGGAGGGCCTTAAGAACCTGCCCGCCGGCGCAAACCCTATGGTGATGCGCAAGGGCATTGAGAAGGCTGTGGAGGCCGCTGTGGCCGCCATTAAGGAGCACTCCGTACCTGTGAACGGCAGCGAGGATATCGCCCGTGTTGGTACTGTTTCCTCCGGCGATGCCGCTATCGGCGCTCTGATTGCTGAGGCTATGGAGAAGGTTGGCACCGAGGGTGTTATCACCATCGAGGAGTCCAAGACCGCAGAAACCGGTCTGGATGTGGTAGAGGGTATGCAGTTTGATCGGGGCTATATCTCCCCCTATATGGTTACCGATACCGACAAGATGGAAGCCATTCTGGACGATGCCTATATTCTCATCACCGATAAGAAGATTTCCTCCATTCAGGAGATTCTGCCTATTTTGGAGCCTATCGTAAAGGCCGGCAAGAAGATGATGATTATTGCCGAGGATGTAGAGGGCGATGCACTGGCAACCTTGCTTGTCAACCGCCTGCGCGGCAACTTCAACTGCGTCTGCGTCAAGGCTCCCGGCTTTGGCGATCGCCGCAAGGAAATGCTGCAGGACATCGCTGTGCTCACCGGCGGTACTGTGATTTCCAGCCAGCTCAATATGGAGCTGACCGAGGCACAGCTGTCTGATTTGGGTCGTTGCCGTCAGATCGTGGTTACCAAGGACACCACCACCATCGTAGATGGCGCCGGCAACCCCGAGGCCATTGCTGCCCGTGCTCATCAGATTCGGGCATCTATTGCCACCACCACCTCCGACTATGACCGTGAAAAGCTGCAGGAGCGTCTGGCAAAGCTGTCCGGCGGCGTAGCCGTTATCAAGGTGGGCGCACAGACCGAGGTTGCTATGAAGGAGCAGAAGCTCCGTGTTGAGGATGCACTGAATGCTACCCGCGCTGCCGTTGAGGAAGGCATCGTAGCCGGCGGCGGTACTGCACAGGTTAACGCCATTCCTGCGGTGGAAAAGCTGATTGCAAAGCTCTCCGGCGACGAGAAGACCGGCGCAAAGATTATCGCCACCGCTCTGCAGGCACCCATCCGTCAGATTGCCCAGAACGCAGGCGTGGACGGCAGCGTGGTTTACGAGAAGATTCGCAATTCTAAGAAGATTGGCTACGGCTACAATGCCTACACCGAGGAGTATGTGGATATGATTTCCGCAGGTATCGTAGACCCCACCAAGGTAACCCGTTCTTCTCTGGAGAATGCCGCATCCATCGCCGCTTGCGTGCTGACCACCGAGAGCTTGGTTGCCACCAAGCCCGACCCCGCTGCCGATGTTGCCGCTGCTACCGCAGCCGCTGCAGCTCAGGCCGGCGGAATGTATTAAGAAACCTTTTACCCGGTCAGGAAACTGACCGGGTAAAATTTTATTGACAAAATAAGGCTACTATGGTATGATAATAATAGAAAATAGCAGAGGAGGGCGCGCATATGAAAAAATGGTTTCCTGAAGCGCCGTGGCGGGACCTTTTGGCGGGGTTTCTCTGGACCGTGGTGGCAGCAGTCTACGGATATGAATATTTCTGTCTTCACAGATTTCGCTCCTGGGTGGTAATGCTTCCAAGCGGCGTGGCTGCGCTGGTGTTTTACGGCCTTGCAATTTATAAATTTAGCAAGAAAAGAAAATAAAAATACCTATTGACAAGTGGGGAACGGTATGTTACAATACCGGGGTAATAAAGAAGGCTTAGTATCCGCCTCACCTCCAGCTAACGCGACGAGGTTAATATTCCCCGCTTCTTTTAGGAGCAGTGTGAGTATGCGCGGATGCTTGGCATCCGCTTTTTTTGTTAATTGGAGGTGCTTACCATAGCAAAGTTAGATCATCAGCTCAATGAGGAAATTCGGGATAAAGAGCTTCGTGTCATCGGCGAAGACGGCGCCCAGCTGGGCATTATGTCTGCTGACGAAGCCAACCGCATTGCAGAGGAACAGGGCCTGGACCTTGTGAAAATCTCTCCCAATGCTGTCCCCCCCGTATGCAAAATTATGGACTATTCCAAGTTCTGCTTCGACCAGAAGAAGCGGGAGAAGGAAGCCAAGAAGAACCAGCGGGTTGTGGAGATCAAGGAGATCCGCATGAGCCCCAGCATCGACACCAACGACTTCAATACCAAGGTAAAGAGCGCTCTGAAATTCCTTGCCGACGGAAATCGGGTCAAGGTAAGCGTGCGCTTCCGTGGCCGTGAAAT
>JAZSKZ010000029.1:0-9970 GCA_045535135.1 Faecousia sp. | reverse complement strand
ATATGTACTACAAACCATAATTTTGGTTTGCAGAGAAGCTTACTGCAGACCCTGCACGTAAGCTTCGATCATCTTCTTGACCATCTGGCCCCCGACGGAGCCCGCTTCCCAGAAGGTCAGGTGGCCGTTGTAGCCGTTGGTCAGGTTTACGCCAACCTCGGAAGCGGCCTGCATCTTGAACTTGTCCATTGCCTCACGGGCCTGAGGAACATTGATCTGGTTGTTGTTCTTCATAGTAACTCTCTCCTTTTGCATTTATGCGGTGTTTCTCTTCCGCAAACATAGCTTTGCCTTTTTTGGCGGAAATATAATTGTTACTTTGCGGAAATCCGCACAAAAAATGGAAGAAGCAACGGCTTTTGCGGGTTATACCATTTGAAAGCAAACCCAAAAGGTGCTTTTTAGGCAGGATAAAATGAACTTGGTTTTGCGCATTGAACGATAGTGCTTTTGCAAAAATTGCCGTATAAAGCAAGAGTTTTTCCCAAAAAATGCCTTGTCATTTCCCTGCGCCAATAGTATAATTGAGATTAATAACAGAAGTGTTTCGGAAGAAGCACGGTTTCTGTGCCGGTAGGAAATACATAAATTCAAACGGAAGGATGATTTATATGAGCGCACAGGGTCCCTTGAAGGTCGGTATTGTCGGAATCGGCGCAAGAGGCATCGGCATTCTAAAAATGTTGCTGAAAATGGAGGATGTTGAGGTTTTGGGCGTCTGCGACACCCGGGACCATCGCCTTAAAAGAGGCAAAAAGGCTATCGATGAGTTGAAAAAGCAGGATAGCCCCACTCTTTACACAACAGACTACCGCGACCTTTTAAAAATGGATGAAATCCAGGCAATTGTCAATACTGCATCCTGGGCAAGCCATGTGAGAATTATCGTGGAAGCTATGGAAGCAGGTAAGGATGTGGCCTTTGAAGTTGGCGGCGCCCATTCTATCCGGGAATGTTGGAAGCTGGTAGAGGCTCAGGAGAAAACCGGCCGCAAGTGCATGATGATGACAAACTGCTGCTACGGCAAGACCGAGCTTGCGCTGCTCAATATGGTCCGCAAGGGCATGTTCGGTGAAATTGTCCACTGTAAGGGCGGTTATGGCCACGATATGCGTAAGGCCATTTCTCTTATGGTGGAAAACGGCCGCTATCGTCTGCCCAACTATATCCACCGCAATGGCGAAAACTACCCCATCCACGCACTGGCTCCCATCTCCAAGATGTTGAATATTAACAAGGGCAACCGGCTGGTATCCTTGGTTTCTGTGGCATCCAAGGCTGTAGGCGTGAAGGATTACATCAAGCGCCACTGCCCGGCAGATCATCCTCTGCAGGGTCAGGAATACCGTCAGGGCGATGTAGTTTCTACCCTTATTACTTGTGCCCACGGCGAAACCATTGCCTTGACGCTGGATACTACCGTTCCCAGACCTTATTCCCGTCACCTTGGTGTTTACGGAACACAGGGCGTGTTCGACGAAGACGGCAATATGATCTATTTCGACCCTGAGGAGCAGGTTGAAATCAATGTCAAGTCGCTGATTGGCAATGCCAAGGAGACCCTTGACGAGCATGCGCACCAGATTTGGCGGGACAAGGAAGAGAACGAAGCGGGCAGCATGAATATGTCTGCCGGTCACGGCGGTATGGACTTCTTGCTCCTGCAGGCATTCGTGGATTGTGTTCGCTATGATCTGCCCACGCCCGTCGATGTATATGATGCTGCGACTTGGATGAGCATTACCGTGCTGTCTGAAGAGTCGATCGCCTTGGGCGGTGCGCCTGTTGCCATCCCGGACTTTACTAACGGCGCTTGGATCACCAGAAAATTTGAGCAGACCAGCAAATGGAGCATCTGATGCAGACTGCATTTGCCAAATAGCATAAGTGTTTTAGCGGAAAAAATTGCGGTTTTTGCAATTTTTTCCGCTATTTCTTGTTTTTCAAGAGGATAGTTGCATTTACGGGAAGGGTTTGGTACAATAGAAAAAACCTGTTTGAAGCGGAGGTTTTTATGAGAGTACCTTTTTCTCCCCCGGATATTTCTGAAGCGGAAGTAGAAGCAGTAAGCGCTGCGCTGCGCTCCGGATGGATCACCACCGGCCCCCGCACCAAGGAATTGGAGCGACGCATTGCGGACTATGTAGGCACGAAGTATGCCTGTTGCCTCAATTCCCAAACGGCCTGCGGGGAAATGGCTCTGCGAATTTTGGGCATCGGGCCCGGCGACGAAGTGATTGTGCCGGCCTATACCTATACGGCAACGGCGTCTGTGGTTTGCCACGTGGGTGCAACCCTTAAAATGGCAGACTGCCAACTTGGCAGTCTCCAGATGGATTATGATCAGGTTGCCTCTCTAATTACGGAAAAGACAAAAGCAATTATTGCCGTGGATTTAGGCGGAATTCCCTGCGACTATGACCGGCTTTTTGAAATTGCAGAGGAAAAACGCAGTCTGTTCCGGCCAGCAAATGATATTCAGACGGCGCTGGGCAGAGTGGCAATTATTGCCGACACCGCCCACGCACTGGGTGCGAAAATCGGGGAGCGGGCAGTGGGAAGTGTGGCGGATTTTTCTGCCTTCTCGTTCCACGCCGTGAAGAATATTACCACCGCCGAGGGCGGCGCGCTGACTTGGCGCACCATACCCGGGGTAGAGGATGAGGAGATTTATCGAAAGCTTCAGCTTCTCTCCTTGCACGGGCAGAGCAAGGACGCCTTGGCAAAAAACCAGCCGGGAAGCTGGGAATATGATGTGGTAGGTCCGTGGTATAAGTGTAATATGACCGATATTGCGGCAGCGATGGGCCTTGCCCAGTTGGACCGTTATCCCGGAATGTTAGAGCGGCGGAAAGACCTGATTGCGGTATACGATAAGGCGCTAAAGCCGGCGTGTGTGGAGGTGCTGGCGCATTACACAGACGAATATACCTCCTCCGGACACTTGTACATTACCAAGATTCCGGGTATCACCGCCCAGCAGAGAAATGAGATTATCTGCCGGATGGCGGAAAAGGAAATCGCCTGCAATGTCCACTATAAGCCGCTGCCTATGCACACGGCCTATAAGAATTTGGGCTTTTGTATTGAGGATTATCCAAACGCCTATAACCATTTTTGCAGGGAAATCACACTGCCGCTGCATACCTGCCTTACCGATGAGCAGCAGGCGTATGTAATCGAAAATCTCTTGGAAATTTTGAAGGACTACAGGTGAGAAAATGACGGTGGAAAAAATTCTGTTTGCCCTATTGGCACAACAGATTTGCGGAAAGCCCCTGACCCCGGAGGTGTGTGCAGCGCTTACCCCGGAAAACCGGCAAAGACTTTTTAAGATTGCTTCCGTTCACGATTTGGGGCATCTTATAGGTCGGGCACTGGAAGCGGCTGGGGTAACGGAAGATATGGAGGGCTTCCGAAAACTGATGCAGCGGGGTGTGTTCCGCTATATTAGCTTAGACCACGCCTATGGGCAGTCCTGCGCACTGCTGGAGGAGGCGGAGATTCCCTTTATTCCCCTCAAAGGGTCTGTGCTTCGGGCATACTACCCGGAGCCTTGGATGCGTGCCAGCTGCGATATTGATATTTTGGTGCAGGAGTCGGACTTTTTGGCGGCGAAAAAGCTGCTGGAGGAAAAGCAGGGCTATCAGGAAAAGGAGCATACCGACCACGACACCGCCTTTTTGTCCCCCGGCGGCGTTCGGCTGGAACTGCATTACGATACCATTACCCAGCGGTATGCGGACGATGCCAGACTGCGGATTTTAGGTAGGATTTGGGAGACCGCCCGGCCGGCACAGCCCGGTGCTTACCGCCACGAAATGCCTGATGATATGTTCTATTTTTACCATATGGCTCATATGGCAAAGCATTTTGAAACCGGCGGTTGCGGTATTCGTCCGTTTTTGGATATTTGGGTGCTGAACCATAGCATTTCTTTTGACAAAGAGGCCCGGCAGGCGCTTTTGGCAGAGGGCGGCCTTACCGCCTTTGCCCGGGGTATGGAAAATGTAACGGCGTACTGGCTGGCGGACGGAGAAGGGGATCGTTTGAGTTTGCAAGTGGCGGATTTTATTCTCCGCGGCGGTGTATTCGGCACTTATGAAAACCGTGCCGCCGTAGGGCAGGCAAAAAGTGGCGGTGGTTTGCGGTACTTTATTACACAACGGCTATTTGCTCCCTATGACGCGCTGAAGGGCGATTATCCTATCTTAAAAAAGTATAAGATTCTTACGCCTTTTTACCAAATCGTGCGTTGGGTAAATATGCTCCGGCGGGGCGAACTGCGGAAGCGGATGGCAGAGGCAAAAACAAATGCCGCTACCACCCGGGAAAGCCGGGACAGCGCGGCGCAAATGCTGAAGGAGCTGGAAATTTAAAAAGGAGTCAGGCAAGCGCCTGACTCCTTTGCTTTTAGAGCCGATAGGGGCGGATATACCGCTCCTGACTGGTGGGGGCGGGCTTGGCGTAAACGCCGGAGACAAGACCCATCATAACATACAGAGACAGAATGGATGAGCCACCGTAGCTGATAAAGGGGAGGGTCAAGCCGATAACGGGCAAAAGGCCCATACACATACCCACATTGATGATAACCTGGAACATCAGTGCGGCGGCACAGCCGAAGCACACAAGCCGGCGCAGATAGTCCTGACTGCGGGTGCCTACCCAAATAATCCGGGCGACAATCAGGGAGAGCAGAACGAGTACAAAAAAGCAGCCGATGTAGCCCAGCTCCTCGCCGATAGCGGAGAAAATAAAGTCTGTATGCTGGGCGAAAAGAGCGTCCGGGGTTTGAGTGCGGTTACCGTGAAAGAGTCCTTGCCCGAAAAGTCCGCCGCCGGTGAGAGAGCGCAAGCTGCGGACAGTGTGGTAACGGGCGGAAATGCCGTTGGGATCAAGGCTTGGGTTAAAAAGCACTTCGATACGGTGGCGCTGGTAATTATCAAGAAAAGACCAAAGAATCGGTGCGCCTACCACGCCTGCGCCAATTCCTGCGCCAAACCAAGTGAAGCTGACGCCGCCAGCAAAGGCCATAACAATGAAGATAAAGATAAAAATAAGCGAAACACCAACGTCTTTGGAAACAAATATATTGAGAACTACAAGAGCGCCGGCATAGAAGAGAACATGCAAAACGGAAACCACGTGAGAAGGACGGTTTTGATGGGAAGCCATTACGGAAGCGAGAATCAGAATAAAGGGGATTTTACAAAGCTCCGCAGGCTGAATATAAATGCCGATAATGGGAACGGGAATCCAGCTTTTGTTACCGGTGCCGTTATCTGTACCAAAAGGAATAAGCAGCAGAATCAGCGAAAAGCAGATAAAAACCAGCGTTCTTCGATGCTCGGAGAAAAAGTCGGTATCAACGGTGGATAAAAAGGCGTAAATAAATACACCGATAATGGTGGAGCCAACCTGAATATAAACATATCGGTCGGAGTTCAGCACTTGCGTGGTGCTGGCAATCACCAAACAGCCGAAGGCAGTGGTGGCAAGACATAAAAGGAGCAAAAGCAGGTCCGCTTTCCGGAAAAAGTCGCGGATAAGTTGGGAAATATAGCGCACAGCGGAACCTCCTTTGTAAGTATAAATCTATTGTACCATCCGCTGCACAAAAAAACAAGGGCTGCGATTAAGCAGCCCTTACTTTTTTATGCCAGATAAATTGCTTTGCAGGCAAGCATTGTCATATAGCAGTCCAGCTTGGAGACCAGTTCCATAGGTGCGTGCATACACAGAACAGGCACACCTGCGTCTACGGTTACGATGTTGCGGTTTGCCATATAGGCGGCAACCGTACCGCCACCGCCCTGGTCGACTTTGCCCAGTGTGGCAATCTGCCACAGAACGCCGGCATTGTCCAGCGTGGTACGCACGTGGCCCATAGCCTCTGCGGAAGCATCGGAGGCGCCGCTCTTGCCACGGGAACCGGTATACTTGCAGATGGAAATGCCTCGGTTGAGCATACTGTTGTTGCGCTTGTCGCAGGTTTCGGCGAAGTTGGGGTCGAAGGCGTTGGAAACATCAGCGCTCAGGCAGAAGGAGTTTTCAAAGCAGCGGTTCAAGCTTGCGCCGGTGCTGTCGCACAGGTCCTGCATAAAGGTGTCAAACACCCGGCTCTGCATACCGGAAACGCCAACGGAGCCGATTTCTTCCTTGTCGGCCAAGATACATACGGCGGTGTGTACGGGCGTGCCCATATCCAGCAGAGGCTCGATTTCCGCAAAGGCGCAGACCCGGTCGTCGTGGCCGTAAGCGCCTAACAGGCTGCGGTCAAGACCAACCTCCCGGCACTTGCCGGCAGGTACGATGGTCAGCTCCGCAGACAGGAAATCTTCCTCGATAATGCCGTACTTTTCGTTCAGAATATTCATAATGTTCAGCTTTACAAGGTCAGAGCCCTCGCCGGAAATAGGCTGGGTACCCAGAATCACATTCAGCTGCTCGCCTACAATGCCCTCGGCAAGGGTCTTTTTCATCTGGTCAGCAGACAGGTGAATGAGCAGGTCAGATACGCACAGGATGGGGTCGTTATCATCCTCACCGATGGTGATGGTAACCACAGTCCCATCCTTGCGGTAGACAACGCCGTGGAGCGCCAGCGGTACGGTGGGCCACTGATACTTCTTGATGCCGCCGTAGTAGTGGGTCTTAAAGTAAGCAATTTCAGAATCCTCGTAAAGGGGATTGGGCTTTAAGTCCATACGGGGAGAATCTACGTGAGCGGCACAGATATTGGCACCCTCGTTCAGGGAAGCACTGCCGATCACTGCCAGCATAATGCTCTTGTTCCGATTGTTTTTGTAGACCTTGTCGCCGGGCTGCAGCTTCATACCGGGCACATATGCCTTGAAGCCGTGAGCCTCTGCGGTTTTAACCGTCCAGGCAGTAGCCTCCCGCTCGGTCTTGCAGGCGTCCATAAAAGCGGCATACCGCTTGCAGTAGGCTTCCATTTCGACCTTCTGCTCGTCGGTGAGGACAGTGTAGCCGTTCTTGGGAGCGGCCAACAGGGAAGCGCGCAGTTCATCAGTAGTCATAGCAAAAACTCCTTTAATCGTTTTCTTTTATCATATCCGATTTTTTGAAAAAAGCAAGGCATTGGGCCTGAAATTCTTCCTCTGTGCCGGAATTTTCCAAAACAAAATCGCACAGCGCCGCAAAATCCTCCGGGCGCTTTTGGGCGCGGATGCGGGAGAGAGCGTATTCTCTCGAAATGCCGTCCCGGGCCATAAGACGGGCAATCCGCATTTCTTCCGGGGCAGTGATTGCTACGGTGCAGTCGCAAAGCAGGGAAAGACCGCCTTCGAAAAGCCCGATGGCATCGATTACCGCATCCCCCTTGTGAGAGGACAATGCCTGCATTACCTCCCAGCGGACAAAGCGGTGGGTGATCGCATTTAAGTCCCCAAGGGCAGCAGGGTTGGAAAATACAATTTCCCCCAGCGCTTTGCGGTTAAGAACACCGTCTGTTACCGTGCCGGGGAAGCGGGCATCGATTTTTGAAAGCATCTCTTTGTTGGTTTTAAGGAGCTTGTGGTAAATATCGTCGCAGTCCAGCACCAGCGCACCCTGCTTTTCTGCGGCGCGGAGGAAAGTGGTTTTCCCGCAGCCGGAGCCGCCGGTAACACCGATAATCATTCTTCTCCCTCCCCGTTTACAATCTGGAAGGCGGCGGCCTTTTCAACCGGTTTTGTACGGCGTAGGCAATTCCACCGCCTACAGGGCAGCGGGCAAAGACCCTATGTACTGCCGGGTCGTCCAGCTCCCGCAAGGCGGCGAAAAGACCGGCAGAGAGTGTGGCAGCATCAGCTTCCTTGCCGTAGGACAGGGGCGCATAGCCTTCATAAAGGGGGAGCTCTTCTTCAAAACACAGCACCCGGTCGCCGGGAGCGAAATGCTTTTGTATATACCGTGCGGCGCTCTCCCGGCTGCCGGAAACGATCAGCACCTGACACTGGGGGGCGTAGTGGCGGTATTTCATACCCGGCGCTTTTACCACGGTATCGGCGCTTATTTCGGCTGTAACTGCCTTGTCAACAATCAAGTCGCCCAATACTGCTTGTAAAGCCTCGGGGGCAATGCCGCCGGGGCGAAGCAGACGGGGGCGCTCTTCAGTTAAATCTACAATAGTGGATTCCACACCTACCCGGCAAGCACCGCCGTCCACAACGGCATCAATTCTGCCATCGTGATCGTGGAGTACATGCTGGGCGGTGGTGGTAGAGGGCTTTCCTGACAGGTTTGCAGAGGGCGCCGCCAGAGGCACACCGGCAAGGCGGATAATGCTGCGGGTGATTTCACTGTCCGGGCAGCGCACCGCAACGGTGGGAAGTCCTGCGGTGGTACATTTGGGCACTGTACCCCGGGCAGGCAGTACCATCGTAAGAGGGCCGGGCCAAAAAGCCTCTGCCAAAAGGTAGGCGGCAGGGGGGATGTGATGGCAGAAATTCTCAATTTCAGAAATATCTGCCACGTGCAAAATTAAGGGGTTATCCTGGGGGCGACCCTTGGCAATAAATATTTTGGCAACTGCTGCTTCTGACAGACCGTTTGCTGCCAGACCGTATACAGTTTCCGTGGGAATTGCCACAAGACCGTCTTTTTTCAGAAGCTCTGCGGCAATTTTAGCGGTGTCGGGCGCTTGGGCCGAAAGAAGTAGTGTGTTCATAGCTTTCTCCTTAAGGAAGGAAAGGGAGCAGCGCGTGCTGCTCCCTTTTGGATAATCAGACAGTGGGCTGGTTGGCAGCTTCGATAATCTGCACGAACTTTTCGGGAACGAGGGAAGCACCGCCGATAAGGCCGCCGTCAATGTCGGGCTGTGCCAGCAGCTCGTAAGCATTCTTCTCATTCATAGAGCCGCCGTACAGAATGGAAATGGTACGGGCGTGCTTGGAGGAATACAGCTTGCGGACAACGGTACGGATGCTTTCGCAAACTTCCTGTGCCTGCTCGGGAGTGGCGGTCATACCGGTGCCGATGGCCCAAATGGGCTCATAAGCGATGACAACCTTGCGGATCTTATCTTCGGGAACACCCTTAAGACCCAGCTTAATCTGCATAGCAATCCACTCGGCAGTAATGCCGGCCTGACGCTGCTCCAGACTTTCACCGCAGCACATAATGGGAACAAGACCTGCGTTAAGGGCAGCCAAAACCTTGGCATTTACATCCTGATCGGTCTCACCCATAGCACGGCGCTCAGAGTGGCCGATAATTACATATTTGCAGCCGGCATCTACCAACATATTGGTGGCAATTTCGCCGGTATATGCGCCGCTTGCGTTGGCATTGCAGTTTTCTGCACCGATACCTACCCGGGTCTCACGCATTGCGCGGACAGCGGCAGGAATGCAAACGGCGGGAACGCACAGAGCAACATCGCACCAGCGGCCCTTGGGCATCATACCCTTCAGGGCATTCATATATTCCTTGGTTTCGGAGGGGGTTTTATTCATCTTCCAGTTGCCGGCGATGACGGTCTTGCGGTATTTTCTGTTCATAATTAAAAATCTCCTTGCTATATGGGCATCTTGTGATGGTATTTTATAGGTTATTTCGGGATGTCCCCGGTCTTGCGACCGGGGAATAGATTCTTACTTATCCTGCAAGCAGGCAATGCCGGGAAGCTCCAAACCTTCCAGGAACTCCAGAGAAGCGCCACCGCCGGTGGAGATGTGGGTAATGGCATTTGCAAAGCCCAGCTGCTCGCAAGCAGCAGCGGAGTCGCCACCGCCAACAATGGTTACGGCCTCGGAATCAGCCAGCGCCTGTGCAACGGCGATGGTGCCCTTTGCCAGAGTGGGGTTCTCAAACACACCCATAGGACCGTTCCAAACAACAGTCTTAGCGCTCTTGGCGGCTGCTGCGAAGGCTTCGCAAGCCTTGGGACCGATATCCAGACCCATCTGGTCAGCAGGGATAGCGGTGCAGTCCACATACTCTACGGGGATTTCGGCATCAATGG
>JAZSKZ010000035.1:0-3351 GCA_045535135.1 Faecousia sp. | reverse complement strand
CTTCCCGCCGCGAGATATAAAGAACATGCAAAGGGAGAATGGATATTACCTCACTCTTATTTTGATGGAGCAACTCCGGCAGCGGTAATTATTGACCGAAAGAAGTTGTGTTACCTGTACGGTCTGGACGGCTCCTATCTTCCCTCAGAACGAAGTGCGACTAACTATGCCATGATGCCCGTGACCGGTGCTCTGTATATTGCCGATATCCCTATGACAATCGGGGTAACAGCTGCAGGCTGGGTGGGGGTTAATGTTCCGTTGGCTATCTACGCGTTGTTTGATATAGCAGTCGAATCTATTAAGTAAACAACGCCTGGGAACAATTAGTAAAATGCCAATTTGTGGGGATACCCTGCGGGCGAATGCCCGCCGAAATCAAGAGCCCCGGCAAGGGGCGATATACGGTAGCCCGGCGGTGGAGCCGCTTTGCGGCGGAACCCCGGGGAAACGTAACAAACAAACAGGAACCCCGGTTGAGGGGTGACATAATGCGTGGCTTAAATAGGGAGGGGAAATATATATAACGCCTTAATTCAAGGCACAACATTATGCCACCTGCGGGGTTCGTATTTATTTTTGCATATTTCCCGGGGTTTCGCCCCTAACGGGGCTCCACGCCCGGGCTACCATATACCGCCCCTCACCGGGGCTCAAAAAATCGGGTCGCTAACGCTCGCGGGGTCTCCTCCACAAATACCAATTTATCTGCCAAAATAGACCAAAGCTGCTAATTGTTCCCACGCGTAAGTAAACAATCACCTTATGAATAAAAATACTAGTTCCGGTCTTTCCCAGCTGTTTACAGTCCTGTGTACTTTGGGGCTGAATAGCTGTACAGTTCAGGCTACGCCGGATAATGCAGTGATTGAGCAGGCTGAACAGCACATCCGGTTACAGTGGCAGAAAAATCCCACTTCCTGCCATTTTTTTGTTGCAGCTTTCGGTGCCGGGAAGTATTATACCATGAGAAGAGATGCATTTATGAAGTCAATAAACAGGTATTTTAACAAGGCTCTGGCCATTCTGGCGATTGCTTCATCGATTGTTTGCGCTGAGCCTGCACAGGAGGCTGCACCGAAAAATCTGCTGTTAACAGTCACGCAGGAAACAGCCCTGAACTTTGTGGAAACATTACCCAACGGGCAGTTGAAGTGGGGTGAGTGTTTAGAATACCCGCATGGTTGGGGCCAAGCGGTAAACATTGGCAAG
This sequence comes from Faecousia sp., assembly GCA_045535135.1. Lineage (GTDB taxonomy): Bacteria > Bacillota > Clostridia > Oscillospirales > Oscillospiraceae > Faecousia. The sequence continues at coordinate 2,139 of JAZSKZ010000035.1, read as the reverse complement.
AAAACAGGGCGTGTTTATTTTTCTACCGATTTCGTTTGTAACGAGGAGGGGAAGAAGGTGGTAAAAAGAGTGTATTTTGATATTACTGATGTCATGCCGTTTTACCGCGAGGCTCTTTCCCCTGTATGCAGCCAAATTGCCCCCCGCTTGCAACAATTACGGCAGTTGCTCACCAACGTCCGGGACAAGGACTCTGCAGAGCACTTGGCCGCTGATATAGAACCGCTTTTGCCATTGGTCAGACGCTATTCTGACGGAATTCCTGCCGAAATTCCCTCTGCCATTTGTTCGCATATCATGGAAGAACAGGGTATCATTAGTGACATTGAGGCAATTCATGAAGAAGCTATTCGCCTGATTATGGAACGCTATTTTGGTTCCGAGAGGCTGGATAAAGTCATGCGTGGTTTTGGAAGATAATACCAACTTATCCTGCGAAACCCGCAACAAAATGGCCGCGGGAAACGCCTCTAAGGTAGAAAACTCTCACATGCACAGACAAAAAATCTAATGAAACGAAATCCAATTTTTGCTTTGTTATGCTCGGTATATTGCTTATTTACAATGGCAATAGTCAGCCCTGTTTCACTTGCTTCGGAATGTGCTTGTGAGGAGGAGGTGCCATGCCATGAAGAACTGCATGGGCTGAGTGCAGCGCAGATACGAGAACTCGGAGTTTGTTATGCTGAAGGTAAAGGCGGCAAGGCCGTGAATGAAGACACAGCCATTGCGTTGTATAAGATTGCTGCCAAGGACGGGGATTCAACGGCTGCACGTTGGTTAGGCTGGCGATACCGGGAGGGCCGCGGTGTATACCGAAGCCGCGAGGAATCCAATTATTACTTCTCATTGGCTGCGGCAGCTGGAGATGAGGCTGCCCTGCGAGCATTAGATGACCTCGCCCCGGCGCAGGTTGCCGGTAAAATATTATCCTTTTTCTGCGAACGCGAACACGTGGAGAATCCGGCTCCCTCCCGTGATGAAAGCACTTACGATTTTTTGAATCCCGATAGAGCGTCCCAAAGAGAATACGAGGTGGAGTGGAAGTTAAGCAACCAAGAATCAGGAAGCCTTGTTGCGCCTGAAGGAGGAAGTTACATCAAAACGTCCACCACATACCGCAAAACAAACAAAAATACAGCAACGGTCATTTATACATATGAGTCTTCACGCGGTAGTAATGCCTCTGTCAGACGCTATACCCAAACATTTGAGCTTATCTTCACAAACGCCACGACGGGCATAGCAACTTGCACCATTACCGGAGATGTCTCCACCATTTGGGCAGGTAAAATCATCTACACCGGCTACTTCTCCTTGCTATGAGATAACCGATAAATGGGAGGAGAAGGGAAGGATGGAATTATTTTTCCGGACGCGCCTGGTGTCGGGCAGGGAGCATCCTCCGAATCCATTCGCGGCAATATGGACTTTTTTGCGCCATCGGCAACAAAAAAGCAGGAAACTCGCAACAAAATGCCCGCCGCGAGCTTCTATTTATTAGAAAATCTGCATCCCCGGGAGCAAAGGCTCCCCAACGGATGCATCCTACGCTTGGCAAGGTGTTTTTGTTCGTTTTTCGAAACGGAAAAAGCCGCGTTCAAAGCCGGGCGTATCATCGGTACTGAGCTGGTCTTCTTCTTTCGGCTGGTGTGGGTCTGGATGCTTCTCGTTGAAATATTCGACAATGTGAAATCCGCACTTGTTGACATAGAAGTGGATATTCCGCTTTTCAAAATACGGAGTACCAGTCTCCCAAACTTCCGTTTCTGGGTGAAGTCTTTCAATCTCAGCCCAAATGGTCTGACCTACACCCTTGCTTTGAACACCATGCTTCACATATAAGAAATCCAAATGGTTGTGTCGGGTTTGCGCATCTATTTGTACGATGGCACCACCCACCATACAGCCATTTTCAAACGCAGCATAAGCCACGCTCCCGGGCTTGGATAGCGATGCATTGATGTGGCTTTCCGGGAGAATCTCGGCCGAAATGGAGCCGTATTCAGCCTCTGAGCCTTTCTGAAATGCCTCCTGCATTTCTCGCTTGAATGCCGGGAGGTCTTGCTCCGGTAAAATCTGTAATTGGATGCTCATATATTCAATCTTGCCAGTTTTTCTCACTGAGTTTTCCGTCTT
>JAZSKZ010000133.1:0-11035 GCA_045535135.1 Faecousia sp. | reverse complement strand
AACTGTAAGCCTGCGTAGGGGTCTTTCGGTTCGGTGGTAGGCTCGGTGGTAGGCTCGGTAGTTTCAGTGGTCTCCGTAGGATCCTCTTCCGGGGGAACAGGCGGTACAAAAGCATCGGGCGGCAGCTTGGCATACACTTCTTCAAAATCGGTGTACTTGAGGGCAATCCAGCCCTTTTCACACTTGCCCCACAGAAGACTGCCATTTTCCACAGTCTCTGTAATAAACAGCAGCGTACCTTTTCGCACATTGTCCACCACACTGTAGCCGGTGCCGGGACCTCTGCGAATATTTACATTATCGCCGGTAAGCTCAACCGTTACATCCACCGTGTCGGTATAACTGCTAAATTCATTGCCCTCCAGCCACTGAGCAAAGAGAGGTTGGCCGTTCAGGCTCTTATCCAGCAGTGTAACTTTTTCGCCACCCACTGGCTGAGTATACCAGCCCATAAAGGTCTTTCCTGCAAGGGTTGCTTCGCAGGCAGGCAGTACCGGTTTTTGGGAATCAAACACCTGCGAGGAATGGCACGCCTTTCCTCCGTTCCCCTCGTAAAGCACGAAGCAGTAATTCTCAGGCGGCTCTTTGGAATATACACCGTTTAAGTACATATTAGCTTCGCTCATACGCCGCCGTATCAGATAGCTTTGTACTTCACCGCCGGCTTTGCACCATAAACCAAAAGCCCGCATCAGGTCATTTCCCGTAGCGCCGTAAGTGATGGCGGAGAAGAACAGCCCATCCGTATCGGTTGTCCAGGAGGAACCCACATTGTAGGAAAACAGAGCGATGGCATCAAACTGATTTTGCGACAGCTTAAGATTGTATTTCTTTATGTAGCGGTTCAGCGTATCCTCCATATCGGAAATATAATTCTTAAGAAGTGTTTCTGCCTGGCTCTTTGTAATGCCGTACTTTTTATAATAAGACAGCTTACTACTGGGACAGCAGGTGCCGTAACCTACGGTATACTGCCCGTAGTCCCAATAGGGGTATTTACTGAAACCTTCTTCTTCTTTGAGAAGCGCTATGCACTTTTTGCTCATTGACATATCCGCAGCAGCCACATAAGGAGCAGACATGGAAATACATCCAATAAATATCATAATTGCCAGCACAAGGCCGGTAATTCGTTTCATAACGGGTGTGTTCCCCTTTCTTCTCAGAGTTCTTTTATTATAACAGATTTCAGGTGCCATTGCAACAGTCTTTTTCTTCGCAATACAGGATTTTTGCTGTTTTATTCATCCAATTTATGTTTATTCTGGTAATTATTGTATTTTTTGTATATTTTTTGAATATTTTAAAACTGCTATAATAAAAGATACCATTTGCTTTTCCCCTTTTTCTATGGTAAACTTAGAAAAAAGGAGGCGGTAAAGTGAAGAAGATACTCGTTGCCATGTCCGGCGGTGTGGACAGCTCCGTTGCCGCCTATCTATTGCAAAAAGAGGGTTACGACTGCAAAGGCGCTACAATGGAGCTTTATGAGAGCGACCCACAGAATGTAGCGGATGCCGGTGCGGTTGCCGCCCGGTTAGGGATTCCTTTTTACGCGCTGCCCTGTGAAGAACTTTTCAAAAAATCCGTAATTGACGACTTTATCGCCTGCTATGAGCGGGGGGATACCCCAAATCCCTGTATCGTTTGTAATAAATGTATGAAATTCTCCCACTTCCTCCGAGAAGCGGAAAGATTGGGCTGTGATGGCATTGCCACAGGGCATTTTGCCCGTATCCGTCGGGACGAGAAAAGCGGCAGATATTTGCTTTGCCGGGCAGCAGACAAAATGAAGGACCAAAGCTATGTACTCTACACCCTGTCCCAAGCGCAGCTTTCCCGCACCCTTTTCCCCCTCGGTGAGCTGACAAAGACAGAAATCCGGCAGCTTGCAGAGGAAAACGGCTTTATAAATGCCCACCGCAAGGACAGTCAGGATATCTGCTTCGTACCCGACGGGGACTATATGGCATTTATTCAGCGCTACACAGGAAAAACCTACCCATCAGGCGACTTTTTGGATACTTCCGGCAAGGCGCTCGGCAAGCACCGGGGTGCTGTAGGCTACACCTTGGGGCAGCGAAAGGGTCTGGGGCTTGCTATGGGTGCGCCGGTATATGTCTGCGGTAAGGATATGGAAAAGAATACCGTTACCGTGGGCGAGGAAGGTCTGCTTTTTTCCACTGCCCTCATCGCCCGGGATATGAACTGGTTTCCCTTTGAAACACTGACAGAGCCAATTTCCGTTACCGCCAAAGCCCGCTACCGCCACATTGAGCAGCCGGCGACGGTTTATCCCTTGGAGGACGGCAAAGTCAAGGTCGTCTTTGACACGCCCCAGCGAGCGCTGACCACCGGGCAGGCCGTGGTATTCTACAGAGAAGATGTGGTCGTCGGCGGCGGCACAATTTGCGAAATTCTATAAATAAACTCCGCAGAAAAATCTGCGGAGTTTTTCTTATACATATTGCAATAAATCAGCAGGATGTTCCAGAACGGTTTCCACCGGCAAGTCCCGATTAATAGCGCCCCAGCCGGCAAGCATAAAGTCTACGCCTGCGCCGTTCGCGCAGCACATATCGTACTCGCTGTCGCCGATATAGAGAGCATCCTCGGGAGAAATCCCCGCCTTTTCCAAGTATTTAAGAAGCGGCGCCGGATTGGGCTTATGCTCTGCCGTATCGCTGGCGCAGACCACGGTAGAAAACCTGTCTGCAAAGGGAATCCGGGGCCAATCCTCTGTTAGCTCCTCCCGGGATTTGGAGGTAACCAAGCCAAGAGAGTATCCCTTTTCCAAAAGGGCGGCAATCACCTCACCGATGCCGTCATACACCTTTATCCGCCAGGATTCTTCCTTAAGCAGTTCTTCCCATAAATGGAGAACTTCTTCCCCATTTTCCACATTCAGCCGCTTCATCGTGTCCATGCCGGTGATGCCCATATAGATTTTCAAATCTTCGGTATCATAGTGCCTGCCGACAGAAGCAAGTGCCGCCTGCATAGAAATGACAAGAGGCTCGGTGGTATCTAAAATTGTCCCGTCAATATCAAATACAATGTGCTTTTTCAAATTGATTTCAACTCCAGATTGGGAAAATAGGTTTCTGCAAAATCCACCTTTTCTACGCGGAAGCTTTTTCCGTCCAAGTAGGACAAAATGCCCGCATCGGTGGTGAAGGTAAAAGTCAGCTTATAGGAATAGAGGGCCTGATAGGTGCGGTCAAAGCGCTTATCCAGCTTTCCGTACTTGCCGTCGCCTAGTAGTGGGTGGCCGGCGTGGGCAAATTGGGCGCGAATCTGGTGGGTTCTGCCCGTAATCAGCTCACATTCCACTAACGAAAGTCCGCCGCCAGACGCAAGAACCCGGTAGTTTGTCTGGCAGGATTTGGAGCCTGGCTGGGGGGTATCGGTTACAAATACCCGGTTTTTCTTTGCGTCCTTAAAGAGATAGCCCTTCAGGCTTCCCTTTTGGGGCTTGGGTGTACCCTCTACCACCGCAAGGTAGCGCTTGTCTATCTCTCTGTCTTTGATTTTTTGATTGAGAATCCGCAGAGTTTCCGCATTTTTGGCTGCAATCACAATGCCGCCGGTATTGCGGTCAATGCGGTTACAAAGGGCAGGTGCAAAGGAATTCTCCCCCCGGGGACTCCACTCCCGTTTTTGATACAAATAGGCCTGAATGTGGTCAATGAGCGTTCTTCCGTACTCTGCGCCATCGTGGGGGTGAACCGCAAGCCCCGGTCTTTTATCCACAAGAATCACATTCTCATCCTCATAGACGATGGAAAGCTTGGGCGCTGCCACAGTAAGGTAGGCATTGTCCTCCCGGGGCTTATCGAAAAACTCATCATTGATATAAAGCTGCACCACATCCCCGGCCTGCAGGCGCTGGTCCCGTTCTGCCCGGACGCCGCCTACTTTTATCCGCTTAATACGGATATATTTCTGCGCCAAGGAAGCAGGAAGCAGAGGTACAGCCTTGGCAAGAAAACGATCCAGCCGCTGACCGGCATCGTTTACGCCGATGGTAATTTCTTTCATATTTCCGCCTTTTCCTTTTCTTCCTGATAATGGCGGTCGATATTCTCCGTAAACTCCAAGGCAGGGTTATAGCCCATTTTTCTCTGGCGGTTATTCATCGCCGCAACCTCCAAAATCACTGCCAGATTTCGGCCCGGGGTGATAGGAATGGTGTTGACGGGGATTTTTACATCCAGAATTTCCATATACTGCTTTTCAAGGCCAATGCGGTCATAACTCTGCTTATTGTCCCAAGGGACAATATTCACCACAAGATTTATCTCATTTTCTGCCTTAACCGCACCCATACCGAAAAGCTTCGCCACATTCACAATACCGATGCCACGAAGCTCCACATAGTTGCGGACCAGAGGCGGTGCGCTGCCTACCACGCAGGTATCGGAAATCTTCTTGATTTCCACCGCATCGTCGGCAATCAGCCGGTGGCCGCGCTTCAGAAGCTCCACAGCCGCTTCACTTTTACCCATACCGCTTTCGCCCACCAGCAAAAGGCCCTCGCCGTAGACCTCCATCAGTACGCCGTGGCGGGTAATGCTGGGTGCAAGGGCAGATTTTAAGTAGGCAATAATGGCAGATACGATGGTACTTGTAGCTTTCTTTGTGGAAAGAACGGTAACATCGTGCTTCTTGGCCTTTTCCAAGCACACCGGGTCGACCTCAAGGCCACGGGCAATCAGCAGTGCCGGGGATTTATAGGAAAACAGGCGGTCAAATGTCATGGCCTTCTCGCCCTCGTTCAGCTTTTGCAGGTAGCTGGTTTCCACATTGCCAAGCACCTGCAGACGCATAGGCTCAAAGTGGTCAAAATAGCCTGCAAGCTGCAGGCCGGGTCTTGACACATCTTCCACGGTCAGGCGGACTTTATCGTAATCGGAAGAGGCGTACAAAACCTCTAACTGAAAGTCTTTTACGAGTGTACTGAGCAGCACACTGTTCATAGCAATCATTATTACACAACCTTTCCCCGATTTTGAGGCTATTATAACGGGAAAACGAATAAATAGCAATGTTTTTTTCAAAAACCTAAAAAAATTTCCAAAAAGTACTTGCTTTTTTTACAAAACTCTGTTATCATACTGGGGCGACTGCGTAAGTCGCCTGAATTTTGGTAAAAGCGGACAGGAGGTGCAATGTATGGCGAAGTGTGATTATTGCGGCAAGGGCGTTACCTTTGGTATTAAGGTTTCCCACTCTCACAGACGTTCCAACCGTGCTTGGAAGCCCAATGTGAAGCGGGTTAAGGCCATTGTCAACGGTACTCCGTGCCATGTGTATGCTTGTACCAGATGCCTCCGTTCCAACAAGGTCGAGCGGGCCATTTGATATAGCTGCAAGAAAGCGACGCTACATAGCGTCGCTTTTTATTTTCACAACAAAAAGCAGGAGGGTTTCCCCTCCTGCTTTTTTATTCATCCATTTCCGAGCTGGGGCGGCGGAGCAGCAGCTCACGCACTTCCTCCCGGGCATCCTTGCCTTCGTAAAGCACCCGGTAAGCTGCCCGGGTAATGGGCATATCCACCCCGTACTTCTGAGCAAGCTCCCATACGGACTTCGTTGCGTAATAGCCTTCCACAACTGCTCCGACTTTTTTCATTGCTTCCTCGGCAGTATGTCCCTGACCGATCAGAATGCCTGCCCGGCGGTTCCGGGAGTGCATAGAGGTACAGGTAACAATCAAATCACCTACACCGGCAAGGCCGAGGAAGGTCTCCCCTTTTCCGCCCATTGCTACGCCAAGGCGGGCAATTTCCGCAAGACCCCGGGTCATAAGCAGCGCCTTTGTGTTATCACCGTGGCCCAATCCGTCTACCACGCCGGCGCACAGGGCGATAACATTCTTTATCGCACCACCCAGCTCTGCGCCCACAATATCGTTGCTGGTGTAAATCCGGAAGGTATCGCTGATAAACGCCTCCTGCACACGGGCCGCCAAGGCCTGATCGTTGCTGGCTGCCAAGCAGCCGGTGGGCATTCCTCTGCCCACTTCTTCGGCGTGGGTAGGACCTGTAATGGCAACCACGGTATGCCCGGTTTCCTCTTCCACAATCTGGCTCATACGCAGGTGGCTGTCAATGCCCTTGGTGGCAGAGGCCACGATGGTTTCCTTTCGCAGATACTGAGAAAGCGTCTTGCAGGTAGAACGAATATAAATAGATGCCGTTGCCACGACTACCATATCACAATCCCGGACACATGCCATATCACAGCTGATTTTCAGTTGCTTGGGGAGTGCAACACCCTCCAGAAGGGGGTTTTGGCCGGTAGTGCGCATAGTTTCTGCTACTTCCTCGCTATGTGCCCACAATACCGTATCGTGCCCGTTCTTACAAAGACATATTGCCAGTGCAGTGCCCCAGGCACCGCAGCCGATCACTGCAGTTTTCATATTTATTTCTCCTTTTTGCCAAACGAAAATTTGCGCTCCGTGCCGCTCAGCAAGCGCTGAATGTTGCCCCTGTGCATAAAGACAGCAAGGGCGGCAATAAACATCGTACAAAGCTGCAAAAGCAGGTTTCCCCGATAGAGAATTGCAAAACAAATACCAAATGCGGTTGTCGCCAGAATGGAACTGAGGGACACATATCGGGTAATGGCAAAGCAAACCGCAAATACAGCCAGCAAAATCAGAAAACAGCGCAGATCCAAGCAGGCAGCCACGGTTGCACCGCAGACAATGCCCTTTCCGCCCTTAAAGCCGAAGAACACGGGAAAATCGTGCCCCAAGCTTACCGCCACTGCGCCAACCACTGCGCCGGCAGTTCCCTGCCCGTAGGGTGCAAGCAGTAACCGGCCGAGCAGACAGGCGCAAACGGCTTTGCCCACATCCATTACAATGACGAACATCGCCTTTCCGGCGCCGAAGCTTCTGACGAAATTGGTAAGGCCTGCATTACCGCTGCCCTTTTTCCGCACATCCTCGTGGGAAAACAGACGGGAAGCAATAATCGCACCGTTCAGGTTGCCCAACAGGTAGCCGATCATCACTACCGCAACAAAGTATAGCGCCATGCTTATTCCTCCTTATCGCCACGCTGACGGATGGTAATCCGCACAGGCGTACCCTCCAGACCGAAAACCTCACGAATTTGGTTTTCCAAGTATCGCTGATAGGAGAAGTGGAAAAGCCTTGCATCGTTGCAGAAAATAACAAAGTGCGGGGGTTTTGTGCTTGCCTGGGTCATATAATAAATTTTCAAACGGCGGCCCTTGTCCGTGGGCGGCTGCACACGGGCGGTGGCATCTGCCAACACGCTGTTGAGCGCGCCGGTGGTAATCCGGCTGGTGTTCTGCTTATGCACATCCTGAATGACGGTAAAGAGCTTATCCACCCGCTGGCCGGTCAGGGCAGAAAGGAACACAACCGGGGCATAGGTCATATAGCTCAGACCGTCCCGCACATCACGCTCTTTGTCCCGCATGGTGTTGGTTTCCTTATCCTCCACAGCGTCCCATTTATTGACCACGATAATGGCGGCTTTGCCTGCTTCGTGGACAAGACCGGCAATTTTGGTATCCTGCTCCGTAACGCCGTCGTTGGCATCAATGAGAATCAGGCACACATCTGCCCGCTCGATGGCGTTTATGGTACGCATATTGGAGTATTTCTCAATAATGTCATCCACCTTGCTCTTGCGGCGCATACCGGCGGTGTCGATAAAGCAGTATTTTCCGGTTTCGTTTTCAAAATCGCTGTCAATGGCACCCCGGGTTGTACCGGCCACATCAGAAACGATGACCCGCTCCTCACCCAAAATTCGGTTCAGAAGACTGCTCTTACCCACATTGGGCTTACCTACGATCGCGACCTTGATAATGTCGCTCTCCTCCTCTTCCCACTGGAAGTCCCCGAACTGCTCTAAGCACCAGTCCAGCAAGTCGCCGGTGCCGTGGCCGTGAACGGCGGATACCTCAAACAGGTCGCCGATTCCCAGCGCGTAGAATTCATACACATCGGGATTTACCGGGCCCACGGAGTCGCATTTGTTGACTGCCAGCGCAACGGGCTTTCCGCATTTGCGCAGCATCGTCGCCACATCCATATCGGCGGCGGTCATACCTGTGCGTACATCTACAACCATAATAATGCAGTCCGCCAATTCGATACCGATTTCCGCCTGGCGGCGCATAAATTTCAGCATATCGCTGTCTGTCCCCGGTTCGATACCGCCGGTATCTACCAAGGAGAAGGACTTGCCGCACCATTCGCAGTCCCCGTAAATTCTGTCTCGAGTAACGCCGGGCGTATCTTCCACAATGGAGGTGCGGTGGCCGGTGAGTTTATTAAAAAGCATAGACTTGCCCACATTGGGCCGGCCTACGATTGCAACCAAAGGCTTCGCCATAGTGCCACTCCTTTCAATCCATTTATATATTATGCCACAAATTTCCTTGTAAATCAATGGTAAAAATCAGCAGAGCCAAAAATATACGGGCAGGCACTTTCGTGCCTGCCCTTTTCACCATTATTCATTTCTATCGCTTTTAGTAATTTCCGGCAGCGACCCAAGCTTCCAAATCGCTTGTAAGCTGCTCTATCTGCTTATTGGTGAGCCAATTTAGCTCGGAATCCATTATCCCGGAAAGCGTTTCAAACCGCGTTGCATATTTCCCCTCATATGTTTTACAGTCCTTATCATAATTGTAGAGCCAAACTTCACATTCCACAGGAACTTCCACCCGGCGGGAAAGTCCCCCAATTGCAAACGGAGGTTTTAACGGGTTTCCAAAGGAATCTGTACCGGGATGATCATTATAGACCAGTACAACGGCGCAAGTGCTGTATTTTCCGAAATATCGGTGTGTAAAGGTTTCTCTTTTTCCACCGTTTTCATCAAACCACTCTATGTAAGACTCCATATTCGGAGCCATTTTCCGAATCTCCTCCAAAACCCCCTCTTTGAGTTCCGCAGGCGGTACAGGTAGATCATCCACACGGCCAAAGAGCCAAATACTCAACGCAAGAGCCGCTACAAGAACAACGGCCAATGCGATAATGGTTTTCTTGTTTTTCATCGGTTCTTCTCCTCAACAAAGCTATGACATTCTATTATTAAGCTCTTGGTAATTACAATACAAACATCTTCCAAAGGTGTTAAATGTATGCTCTTCCAAGCAGCTATAGTAATCACATTCACTGCAAGACTTCCTATGCTCTATCGCACTAATGGATTCATATGCAAAGCTCTGGTGAATTTCCGGGTCGGTAAGTGCCTTTTGTGCATTGAGAAGCCCTCCCGTAACACAGTATCCTTCAAAATCTTCATAAAATGTTGTATTGTTAAGTATCAACTCCTTAATTTTGTCTACCGTCAAGCCAGGGTGGGACGATAACAGCAATGCAGCCGTACCTGTTACATACGGAGTCGCCATTGATGTTCCGCTCATATAGTGGTAACCATAAGCAACATGCCCATCGCCTGTACAACCAGAAGATGCACACAAGCTCCTGGGGTAGCAACTTTTAATGTTATGTCCTGGGGCAAACAAATCAACCGATTCGTCCCCATAATTAGATAACGACCATATTTCATTTTGTTGTGTCGATGCACCTACACAAATAATGTTATCAAGCTCAAATATCCCTGGATAATATCCAATTCCTGTGTCCGAATCTAACCCTCTGTTTCCGGCACAACACACAGCAATTCCTGCATAATCTTCCAAAGCCGGTTCCATAGAAGTATGCCCGCCAAAATCCATACCGAGACTCACATTGAGAATCGGAATGTTTGCCCCATCCGCATAGTTTATAGCAGCAACGACATCATCACAATCTGCTATGTACTTATTTAATATATCATCATAACGGAAAACTCGCAACGAAACTAATGTAACATTTTGGCACACTCCGCCAACTCCCAAAGTGTCGTTCCCTTCTCCGCCAATAATACCCGCCACATGTGTGCCGTGACCAGAAGGATCCGTGGTTGCACTGATATTATCCGGCGCAAAATTGCGGGATAGGCTCGAATTCACTCTACTATCTAGACCGGGATGGGATACATCGATTCCCGTATCAATTACTCCTACCTTTACCGCACTACTTCCGGTTTCTACCATCCAAGCGCCACCAAGATCAATTGCATCCGCGCCCCAGCCCCTATGGACGGTGGGCAAGTCATCCGGCAAAACCACGCCGCGGGATGCGTCATTTGATGTGGTGGTGGGCAAATCCAAGGTTATGATATAGTTCGGGCCGGCGTAGTAGACATCCTCCCTCTGCTCCAATGCCCGGATTGCTTTCAGCACATTCCCCTTTCCCGGGGTTTCCAGCTTCAGGCAGAGGATTGTTCTGAATGTGTCTACATTTACATTTCTATTCATAAAGGCCGCGCCGGCATCTCTTGTTTCCATTTCGTCGCCGCGCAGCTTTGCCTGTACTCTTGCCGCTGACGCAGAGGACAAATCTTCCACAGATTTGCAGGCAACTTCAGGGAAATCCGCTGCCGTATAGTTCCGGAACTTTAAGCTTTCTGCGTTAGTTAAGATAACCATAACGCAGTCGTCTGTAAAGTCATCTTCCATAGTTGCCGTGTCAAGAACTTTGGTCTCTGTTTTTTCGGCATCAATGGCACCGACAGGTATGATAATTGAAGCCTTTCCCACCGTAAATACGAACGCAACTACCAATAAGAAACTAATCATTTTCCTAAACATTGTTCCCACCCCTTTCATCAGCATATGTACAAAATTGACGGACGTGAAATAATGCGCTGTGCATTCCTCCTTTCAAAATAAAAGAACAAAAAGCGCACAGAACCCCGGGGAAAGCCTTGGGTCTATGCGCATCACTTGCCAATATGTATAGTCCTTGAAAGACTCCTACGGCAGATATGCTTGCGCAATCCCCTGTCGTTTCTATCTTACGGCTATCTTTGTGTAAATATATTATCATATGTTCATAAAGATGTCAACATAAATATCAGCAAAAGAAAAAAGGGAGGTAAAAACCTCCCTTTATTTTCTTGCCTTAGTCAGCCTTGGCAGCCAGAAC
>JAZSKZ010000051.1:0-13466 GCA_045535135.1 Faecousia sp. | reverse complement strand
GGTTCGGTGGTAGGCTCGGTAGTGGGTTCGGTGGTTGCGCCAGTTGTAGAATCGCCGGGCTTAGGGGCGGGCGCACAGCTTTTTACCAGCAGAAGGGTAAGGCCGATGGCCACGATGACCAGAATAATACATATAATAGGCGCACCCGACTTGTTTTGGGCATTTTGATATTTTCCTTTGTATCTTCCCATTTTGCTTCTCCTTTCGAGAATTTCTACGGTTACTATATCACCAATCGGGAGAAAAGTAAACAAGAGGTTTTGCGATGGGGTGCAATCTTGCAAACAGCCAGATGCAAATAAAAATGACCGCTACGGTTTGTAGCGGTCGTTTTTTAAAATTAGTCTGCCAAACGGAGGAGTCGCTTGGCGTTCCCGGAGAGAATCAGGGATTTTTCCTCGTCGCTGATTAAGGTATCCAATGCAACACCGCCGATAAACATAGCCGGATTGCAGATGGGATAGTCAGAGCCGAAAAGGAATCGCTCCGCTCCGCACTCATTAATGCCTCGCCGAAGCATTCCGTGGCGGAACAGGCCTGTGCCTGACAGATCCAGATAATAGTTTTCGCTCATTTTCATTCGGTTTAGATGGCGCATATAGTTGCTGTATTCGCCGGGATGGGCCGCAACGAAAACGGTATTGGGGTGTTTAGATACCATTTCGTCCATTTGGTCATTGTCCATTGCCAGAGCGTGAAAGTTTACAACCATTTCGTATTGGGTTGCCAAATCCAAAATCTCGTCAAAGGCTTTGCAGGAATAATCATTCCATCCAAACATATTGGGAACCAATTCTCCGATGAGGTGAACGCCTAATTTATGCATTCTTTCAATTTCCTCACAGGACTCCCGTACATAATCGGGATGCACATGAAAGCCGGGAATATAAAACCCGCCATACTGCTCCTTAAGTTGGAGCGCCCGGTTATTACAGTCGGCAATCATTTCCCAAGGCGTAGCGTAGGGAGAGGGTTCTTGCTTATTCTTGTATATAACAGAACCGCATATTCTGGATATGCCCAGACCTTTCAAGTATTCCACGGTATTTTCCGGGGGCATACTTAAATACGGCTTGTGGGAGCAAATGTTGGTATCTTGACTGTCGAAAGGATGGGTGTGAAAATCAATAATCTCGCAGGGTATCATTCTTGACCTCCTTGGCTGGAAACACAAATTTTTACCGTAATTGTAGCAAGCACAAAGGGAAAATGCAATAAGCGATTTTACATAGTTTGGCGCAAAGAACAACAGCGGAGTGAAATCACTCCGCTGTTTAGTATGGGAAATCAGAAAATCCAGATGTGGAAGGTGCGCATAATGATATAGGCCGTATAGGCAAGGTACAAAAGGGTGCAGGTTATGCCCTCTATGCGACCGACCTTTCTTTTCGTAAAGGCAAACAGGAAGGTGATAAGGGTAACGCCGAAAAGCAGCGCTGTATCGATGAGGAAGGTGGATGCTGCTGCCATCGGCTGGATGACGCCTGCCATACCCAAGATAAAGAGAATGTTAAAGATGGAAGAGCCTACCACATTGCCAATGGCAATTCCCGAATCGCCCTTCCGCGCGGCAATGATGGAGGTAACCAGCTCGGGTAGGGAAGTGCCGAAGGCCACAATGGTAAGCCCTACCAGCGTTTCGCCCATACCCAGCTTTGTTGCGATAATAGTCGCATTGTCTACAACCAAATCACCGCCGAAAATGATGGCAGCTGCACCCACTACGGTGAAAAGAATACTTTTCAGCCAAGTGAGAACCTTTGTGCCCTCTTCCTCGGTGCGGTTTTTCAGGGCACTGCGAATGAGAAGCAGGATATACGAAATAAGCAGCACCAGCAAAATTGCGGAGTCCAAGCGGCCAAGGCTGCCGTCCAGCAGCAGAACAAATAAAAGGGCGGTAATGGCGATATTGACAGGCATATCCCGCCGGAGCACATCCCGGTCTGCGCTGATGGGGAGAATTGCCGAGGAAACACCAAGCACCACAAGAAGATTGAAAAGGTTTGAGCCGATGACATTACCCAGAGAAATGCCGTTGCTTCCGCTTAAGCTGGCGGAAATACTGACAGCCGCTTCGGGAAGGCTTGTGCCCATAGACACCACAGTAAGACCGATAATTAAAGAGGGGACTTTCAGCTTTGCCGCAATGGAGGAAGCGCCGTCCACAAAGAAATCTGCGCCCTTAATCAGCAAAACAAAGCCCGCAATCAGCAAAAGATATTCCATAAATCCTCCTTGTTACTGACATTATAATTAATCATTATAACATCGCCAAGAATCTTTGTCAATATACAATAGCTTCTATGGCGCTTCCTTGGGCGGCGGCTTCGTCATTTGACATTCTTTTCCGGCTGTGCTACTATTGTGAAAAATGTATGCTCCCGACGAAAGGATGGATAGAATGAAAAAGCTATGTTGTCTTTTGCTTGTATGCGTTATTTTAGGAACGCTTATAGGCTGCGGACCTAAGCCCGGCGGGGAGAAGGACGGGGTATCTACTGCTTTTAAGATAGAGTCCCTCTGCGTAAAAACCGAATATGAGAGCCTTGCAGCCTACGCAAAGACGGCACTGAAGGATGCAAAGGTTACTTACTCTGACGAAGCTTCCCTTGTCATTTCCCTGAAGGAAGACCCGAAAATGCCCGAAAAGGATTATACCTTCCGGGTGGATTCTGTCTCCTCTGTTACTGTCCGTGGCGGCAGCAAGGGAGCGATGCGCAATGCCCTTGGCGCTTTTCTTGAGCTTTATGTCCTCACCGACAACAGCCGGGTCAATGTGGGCGTATCTATGGCGTATGAGGACTATTCTGCCGCCACCGCTGACTCCGGTATTCCCGGCTGGACACTTAAGTGGTGCTCCCGGCGGCTGCTGGCAGACGGGGTAACCTACGAGGAGCGGCTGTATAATGACAAGTCCGGCGCTCCCCACAAGGCCTATATCGTATTTGCAGACCCCAAAACCACCACCATTCATTACGGAACATCCCAAGACAGCTACACCGATGCGCCTACCATAAAGCAGGATGTGCTGCAGCAGGTGCAGGCCTCTGCCGCCAACGGCTACAATGTGGCTGCGGCGGTGAACGCAGATTTCTTTAACATCTCCGGGGACTATCATCCCATCGGCCTAGCTATCAAAAACGGCAAAAAGCTGAACACTCGCTCCGTAAGCGGTAAGCCCTACCTTGCCGTTACCAAAGACGGCCAGTATATGATTCGCCCCCTTTATTTGCCCACAGATGATACGAGCAATGTTCTTAATGCTATCAGCGGCAACTACGCCATTGTAACAAACGGCGAGCCCTTTATGACCGCTATGGACACGACCCACGGCACGACCCAGCATCCCCGCACCCTTTCCGGCGTAACTGCCGAGGGAGGGCTGATCCTTGCGGTGATTGACGGGCGGCAAAGCAGCTTATCCAACGGTGCGGACCTGGAAAGCGCCGCCTACTTCATGATTTCTCTGGGTGCGGAGCGGGCCGTTAACCACGACGGCGGCGGCTCGTCCACCATGGTTTTGCGGACATTGGGCAATTCCCGGGTAATGAACAGCCCCTCGGACGGAAGCCTGCGGAAAGTCTTCGGCTCCATTCAGGTTGTACTGAAGGAAAAATAAAATTAGCGGTGTGAAATTCACGCCGCTAATTTTATGCGAGATTAAAAGATCCAGATATGAAAGGCTCTCATAATGATGTATGCCGTATAGGCGATGTACAGTAGGGTACTGATTGCGCCCTCTGCGCGGTCTGTTTTTCTCTTGGTGTAGGCAAAGGCAAACATAATGAGCGAAACACCGATAAGAATTCCCGTATCGATAAAGAAAGCGGAATCTGCACGCATTGGCTGGATAACGCCTGCCATACCGAGGATGAAGAGAATGTTAAATATGCAGGAGCCAACCACATTGCCCATAGCAATTCCGGAATCGCCCTTCCGCGCGGCAATGATGGAGGTAACCAGCTCGGGTAGGGAAGTGCCGATTGCCACGATGGTCAGGCCAACGAGGGTTTCGCCCATACCCAGCTTTGTTGCGATGACGGTTGCATTATCCACAACCAAGTCGCCGCCGAAAATGATAGCAGCCATACCCGCCAGCGTGAAGAGGATGCTCTTTGTCCAGGAAAGGACCTTTTTGTCCTCTTCTTCGGTGCGGTTTTTCAGGGCGCTGCGAATCAGAATAAACATATATGCGGCAAAAAGCAGGAGAAGAATTGCCGCATCTATACGGCTGAGGCTTCCGTCAAGAAGCATAGCGCAGAGGATTGCGGTAATTGCGATATTAATGGGCATATCTCTCCGGAGAATGTCGTGATCCGTACAGATGGGAAGAATCATCGAGGAAACACCTACCACGACGAGGAAATTGAAGATGTTTGAGCCGATCACATTACCCAGAGAAATGCCGTTGCTTCCGCTCAGGCTTGCGGAAATGCTGACCGCCGCTTCGGGAAGGCTTGTGCCCATAGAAACTACGGTAAGACCGATAATTAAAGAGGGGACTTTCAGCTTTGCCGCAATGGAGGAAGCACCGTCCACAAAGAAATCCGCGCCCTTAATCAGCAAAACAAAGCCCGCAATCAGCAAAAGATATTCCATAAATCCTCCTGATAATTCCGTTTGATGAAGTAATTAACCCGTTATATCACATATAGAGCAAAATGTAAATCCGGCGGTATAATCTCCGTGAGTTTACAGATACTAACAGCGTAATTTGTAAAATAATTGTTGGTCGGGGGCTTGCTCCTGCCGAAAAAACAAATACACCAAACGGAGGGAGCAAGCCCCCGCCCTACGATGTAAATGAAGGAGATAGAAATATGAAGGCAACAGGAATTGTTCGTCGTGTGGACGATTTGGGAAGAATCGTCATTCCCAAAGAAATTCGGAGAACCCTGAAAATCCGTGAGGGAGACCCCTTGCTGACAACATTGACACTACTCGACAGGTTTTGTTGGGCGATACATAGTGTGATAGAAAGAGTAAAAGCGAGGTGAAATTCACCTCGCTTAATTTGTTATTTCTGCTTGTAATCCTCGATGATTTGGGTTATGTGCGCAATAAATGATTTAGGCAAATTATCGACATTAATCGTTTGTGTGCTATCTAAACCAAGGAGATAGTCGGTTGATACATGGAACACTTTTGCGATACGTATAAGCATCTCAATGGATGGTTGTATATTTTCATTTTCCCAGTTGGAAATGGTTTGCTTGGAAATGCGTAGTTTTTCTGCAAGCTGAACTTGACTCCAACCCATTGCAATCCGCAATTCATTAATTCGCTGCCCCAACATATGACCACCTCGTGCGTCAAATTTTACAATACTATTATCCTATAGCTCTTGACAAAATAAAAATACTATAGTATTCTAATATTGGACTTACGATCTAAACATATACCAAACCCAAATGTATATAAAAAAGGGGTGTAACCATATGGAAATTTATAGAGGAAATAGCAGTTGTGATATAGCATATACAGTTCGTGGGAATATGGTGTGTCGCGGAATTAGCTCCAGTGATGTGGCCTACACTATCAGCGGGAACTACATCAAAGGTCTTGACGGCTCGATAGCATACACAATAGACGGGAACCAAATTTACCGGGGACACACCACAGAATTGGCATATAAGATTGAAGGTAATCAAGTTATCTATGGATATAGTAGCTATCAAGTGGCATATACTATCCAACAAAAAAGCGGATATGATAGGGATGAAAGTGATCGAGAGACAGTCCGAGAGACACCCCGAGAGGATTCCTGGGAGGAGTCCCGAGAGGGGGATGGACACCCATTCGAATGCTTTTTTTACTTGATTATTCTTTGGTTAATAGGTGGATTTTTTGCACCTGATATACTCATTGCGCCTATTGATAAACTGTTTTCAATGATTGGAAGGCTGTTTTCAAATTAGGCAGTGGAAAAGAAGTTAAGTAAAAATTGCATACCAAACTCCTTTGCTTGATGCAAAGGAGTTTTTCGCTTTGTGCGGTATAATCTCCGTGAGTTTACAGATACTAACAGCGTAATTTGTAAAATTATTGTAGGCGCGGGAAAAGGCCCCCTTGTGTAAAGGGGGCTGTCAGCGGAGCTGACTGGGGGATTGTGATGTGTCGATAAAGACAATCCCTCCGTCTGCCCTACGGGCAGCCACCTCCCTTTGCACAAGGGAGGCTTTGTACCCAGCAGAAAAGGAGAAAGATATATGAAAGCAACCGGCATTGTCAGAAGAGTTGACGACCTCGGGCGTATTGTAATTCCCAAAGAAATCAGAAGAACCCTCAAGATTCGTGAGGGAGACCCCTTGGAGATTTATACGGAAAAGGACGGCGGCGTGGTGTTCCGCAAGTATTCGCCTATGGGCGAGCTGCAGGATTTTGCTGCCCAGATTTGCCGCTCCATCGGGGACAATGTGGGCTGCATTGCGGCGGTTTCCGACCGGGATGGGATTATTGCCATTTCCGGCGCGCCCAAGCGGGACTTAATGGACAAGCCCAATTCCCGGGAGCTGGAAAAACTGATGGAAAGCCGGAAAACCTACTGCTATACCCCCGGCGAAAACCGGATTTGCGCCACGGAGGGGTCGGATAAGTACCACTTGGGCGTGGCAACTCCCATTCTCTGTCAGGGCGACCTGATTGGCTGTGTGATGCTCCTGATGGGGGAAAACGATGGGCCTTTTGATGAGGCGGAACAGCGGCTTTGCAAGACTGTTGCCGGCTTTTTGGGACAGCAGATGGAAAGCTGAAGATAGCAGAGTAGGGGCGCCTACTCTGCTTTTTTATGGGTTGATTTTCCCGGGTGCCTTCGTTATAATAGAGCGGAAATACAAATATAAAGGATTACGGTTATGTCGCAACAAGCTCTTGTAAACAATAAAATGGGTACGATGCCTGTAGGTCGGCTGCTTTTTACCATGGCGCTGCCCCTTGCCGCTTCTATGCTGGTGCAGGCACTTTATAATGTGGTGGACAGTATTTATGTTTCCCACTACAGCGAAAGCGCAGTAACGGCCCTGTCCCTTGCCTTTCCCGTGCAGAATCTGCTCATTGGCTTTGCCACCGGCATCGGCGTGGGTATGAACAGCCTTTTGAGTAAATCTCTGGGCGAAAATAACCACAAACGGGGCAATTTTGCCGCCGGAAACGGCATTTTCCTGATGCTCATTGCCACGGCACTTTTTATGCTCTTCGGCGCATTCGGCTCCCGTGCCTATTTTGCCGTACAGTCCCAAGTAAAAGAAACCGTAAAGGGCGGCTCGGAATATATTGCTATCTGCTGTATTTTCTCCCTCGGTCTTTTCGTGGAAATTTTGGGGGAGCGGATGCTGCAGGCCTCCGGCCGGACGATTTTCACGCTGTTTACCCAAGGCACCGGCGCCGTGCTGAATATTCTTTTAGACCCGGTGTTTATCTTCGGTGTTCCCGCCCTGCGTATCCCGGCAATGGGTATGGCCGGTGCGGCGGTGGCTACGGTCATCGGTCAGTGGGTGGCGGCAATTTTGGCGGTGATTTTCAATCTGAAATTCAATAAGGATATCTCCTTTAAGCTGAAATACATCCGTCCCAACCCGGAAATCGCAAAGAAAATTCTCTCCGTGGGCGTGCCGTCCATTATTATGATGGCCATCGGCTCGGTGATGACCTTCGGTATGAACGGAATTTTTCAGGGCTTTAAGGACTACGGCGAGACCGCTACCGGCGTTTTTGGCGTGTATTTTAAGCTGCAAAGCTTTTTCCTGATGCCCATTATCGGCATTAATAACGCCTCCGTTTCCATTATCGCCTACAATTACGGCGCACAGAAGCCCAAGCGGATTATAAAAAATCTTTGCTTCAGCGTCAGCAGCGCACTGGTGATTATGCTCTTGGGACTTATCGCATTCCAAGCCGTGCCCCAGCTGCTCCTTGCCCCCTTTGAGCCGTCGGAAACCTTTGAGAGGCTGGGTATCAGCGCTCTGCGGACAGTTTCCTTCCATTTCCCTATGGCGGCGGTAACCATTGCGCTGAGCGCAAGCTTTCAGGCTATGGGAAACGGCATTTACGCTACCATTACCTCCCTGTGCCGTCAGCTTCTGGTGCTGCTTCCCGTGGCGTTTCTCATTAGCCTATCAGGGAATGTACACGCAGTATTCTGGGCATTTCCCGTGGCGGAGGTTGTGAGTATGCTGCTTTCTATCTTTTTCTTCCGCAGAATTTATAAACAAAAGATGAAACCCCTATATACCTGAAAAAGTCCCTTGCGGTTTGCCGCAAGGGATAATTTCCCCCTTGTACAGGGGAAAAACCTGTGGTATAATGACTTTATCTGACGAAAAGGAGGCAAATTTATGCAGTATAAGGAACTGAATCTGGAAAGCAGCCATGTGCATAAGTTGCTTTCTGCGTGTAGCGGCGATGCGGCGCTACTATATTTGTACATAAAAAGCGGAAATTCTCCGGCGGAGGTCGAACGGCTTTTACATATGAGCCCCACAAGGCTCTCTTGCGCCACGGCAATTTTGCGTCAGATGGGTCTTTGGCAGGAGGAGCGGAAAGTGCCTGACTTTTCCGGCCAGCGCCCCAATTATACGGAAAAAGATGTGCTTTCGGCGATGGACGGGGATATGGATTTTTCCGCCCTGTACAGCGAAATTCAGCGCATTATGGGCAGAAGCCTGAATACAGAGGAACTGAAGATTCTCCTTGGCATTGTGCGGTATTTGGGCCTTCCTGCGGAGGTAGTGTCTGTGCTTGTATGCTACTGCAAGGAAAAGGCACGGCAGAAAAACCACCGCGCGCCCACCCTTCACGCCATTGAAAAAGAGGCGTATGCTTGGGCAGAGCAGGGGATTGATACCATGGAGGAAGCGGCGGCCTATATCCAGACCCAGAATATGCGCAAAAGTCAGATGGGAAAGCTGATGGACCTGCTCCAAATCCGGGGCAGACGGCTCACCGCCGCAGAGGAGCGGTATGCGAATCAGTGGCTGGAATGGGGATTTCCTCAAGAAGTGATCACGATGGCCTATGAGCGGACCTGTCTCAACACCGGCGGTCTGAGCTGGGCATATATGCATAAAATCCTGTCCCGTTGGCAGGAGGCTGGGCTGATGACTGCGGAGAAGATTCGGTCCGGGGATAAAAAGGCGCTTCCCAAGGGCGCTTCCGGCGAGCTTGCAGATGCAGATTATGAAGCCATTCGAAGAATGTTGCAGGAGGGTTAAGGTATGGCATACAGCAGTGAAGTTGTACGCAGGGCAAGAGCCCGGCTGGGTGCTATGAAAGCAGACAAGGAGTCGCTGCAGCAGCAGCGGCTGCAAAGCGCATATGCCACACTGCCCCGTCTAAAGGAAATTGATTTGCAGCTTCGCAGAACTATGGCGCTGGCGGCGCAGGCAGTCTTTGCCGGCGGCGCAGACGCAGGCGAGGCGATGGATAAGGTGCGCAAGGCGAATTTGGCTCTGCAGAATGAGCGGGCGGCGCTGATTGGGGAGAATTTCCCCGAGGGGTATCTTTCGGAAGCACCGGTTTGCGCCCGCTGCGGCGGCTCCGGCTATATCGGCGCCCAGATGTGCGATTGCCTTACGGCGCTTTGCCGGGAGGAGCAGAGAAAGCTGCTGACCCTGCTTGCCTGCGGGCAGGCGGATTTTGAGGATTTCCGGCTTGACTACTATCCCGACAGAATCGACCCGAAATACGGCGCTAGTCCCCGCAAGGTTATGGAAAAGACCTATGCCTACTGCCAAAACTATGCAAAGAATTTCGGCGCAGACAGCGGAAATCTATTGTTTGTGGGTGGTACGGGCTTGGGAAAAACCATGCTCTCTGCCTGTATTGCCACGGCGGTAACGGACAAGGGCTATTCCGTATGCTACGAAAGCGCCGCCCATCTGTTTTCCAAGCTGGAGAAAAACCGCTTTAATCCCACAGAGGAAACCCAAGCGGCAGCAGCGGCTTTTGAAAACTGCGACCTTATGATTATTGACGATTTAGGTACGGAGCTGCCCGGCAATTTTGTAACGGCGGCACTTTACACCCTTGTAAATGACCGGCTGCTTGCCGGGAAAGCTACGATTATTTCCACTAACTTAAACGACCAGGAAATCGGCGTGCGCTACTCGCCCCAGATTGCTTCCCGCTTAAAGGGCAGCTATCGGCAGCTTACTTTTGTAGGAGAAGACATCCGTCTAATGAAGAACAGATGAAAACAGGCATTTTATTTGATTTGGACGGCACACTGCTGAATACCTTGGAGGATTTACACGCGGCGGTGAATTACACGCTGACCCATTTTGGGTATCCCATCCGCACACTGCAGGAGATTCGCGCCTTTGCGGGAAACGGAATGGGAAACCTTATAAAAAGGGCGCTGCCCGAGGGTGTGTCGGAGGCACAGTGGCAGGAGGCCTGCAGCTTCTATCAGGTCTACTATGACAGCCACAGTACGATTTTGACACGCCCCTATGACGGCGTTTTGCAGGCGCTGGAAGAGCTGCGGGATTATCCTGTGGGCGTGGTATCCAACAAGCAGGACACGGCGGTAAAGCCTTTGTGCAGGGCTTTTTTTGGGGAGGATATATTTGCGCTGGGCGAATGTCCCGGCTGTCCCAGAAAGCCTGCGCCGGATATGGTTTTCCGGGCAATAGAGGCTCTCGGCGTGGAAAAGGCCATCTATGTAGGGGACAGTGAGGTGGACCTGCAGGTGGCGAAAAATGCAAATCTTCCCTGTCTTTCGGTTACTTGGGGCTTCCGGGACCGGGAGGAGCTGGAAAAAGCCGGCGGCAGGCATTTCTGCGATACGCCCGAGAAGCTTGCGGAAACTTTGAAAGAAATGGTGAAAGAGTATTATGGCAAATGATTTTTACGCCCTGCTGGGTCGGATGCGCTACATCTCCCGTTGGGGGCTTATGCGGAATACTTTTGTGGAAAATATTCAGGAGCACAGCCATCAGGTGGCGGTATTTGCCCACGCCCTCGCGTTGATTCGCCGGGATATTCTGCATTTGGAGGGTCCGAATCCCGAAACCTGTGCGGTGGCGGCCCTTTATCACGATGCCACCGAGATTCTCACCGGGGATATGCCCACGCCCATTAAGTACTATAACCCGGAAATCAAGCAGGCCTATAAGCAGGTGGAGAAGATTGCCGGGGAGCGGCTGCTGACCATGCTGCCCGAGGCACTGCAGGAGAGCTACCGCCCTTATATTATGGAGGATGATGAGGCCGTTACTGTAATTGTCAAGGCGGCGGACAAGCTCTCTGCCTATATTAAATGTATTGAGGAGCAAAAGGCAGGCAATACGGAATTTGATTCCGCCGCAGCGCAGACAAGAAATGCGCTGGAAAAGATGAAGCTTCCCGAACTTACTTGGTTTATGGAAAATTGCTTGGAATCTTTTTCTCTTAATTTGGATCAGCTATAACTTGACGCAAAAAGCTTTTTGTGTTAGTATAGGTTTCACGCTGCCGGCATGGGGAGCGAAGCGAGCGCTGCCGGGGGCAGATGAAGCGAGCTGAGCGAGTGGCCGCGGTCGACAGATGCCAAGGAGCGCCGTCGACGCAGGCAGATGTCGGGCACCGCAACAGGGCAGGCGAAGCGACGCGGCAATCTCCTGCGGGATTCTAACGAATTTGCAACACCCTACCGGGAGATCGCCACGACCCATACGGGTCTCGCGATGACACGGAAAATTGAACATTTTCTACTTTCCCTTTTGCGCTTTGTATGTTAAAATAAGGAAAATATCAACAAGGAGGACCGTCATGGACAAATGCATCATTTTTGGCGCGGCAGCCATGAGCCGGATGATCGCGCCCATCGAAAGCGGTGACCTGCTCATCGCGGCAGATGGCGGGCTGCGCCATTTTGACGGACTGGACCGGAAACCCGATGTGATCCTGGGCGATTTCGATTCCCTTGGCTATGTGCCCCGGGGCGCGCAGGTGCATCCTGTGGAAAAGGATGATACAGACCTGATGCTCGCCGTCCGGCACGGACTTTCCCGTGGCTGCCGGGAATTTCATCTCTACGGCGCCTTTGACGGCGACCGGCTGGATCACACCCTTGCCAATTTCCAGACCCTTGCCTTCCTCCGAAGCCACGGCGCCCGTGGCTATCTCATCGGAAAGCAGTATATCGCAACGGTGATTCAAAACGAAACCATTTACTTCCCTGCCGCCTGCAAAGGGATCATTTCCGTTTTCTGCATGGGGCGGGATGCCCATGGCGTTACCATCCGCGGACTGAAGTACGATACGGAAAATGCGATGCTTACCAGTGATTTTCCCCTTGGTGTGAGCAACCATTTTGAAGGGAAAAAAGCGCAGATCACAGTTACAGACGGACAGCTTTTGATCCTTTGGGATACCGAAAACGGACTGCCTGACCTTTGAGAAGGAGAAAGAGATGGAAAGAAAAACACTCGTACCCCGTCAGCCGCTGGAGGTACTGGAAACCGATCCTGCAGTAGGCTTGACCACCCAACAGGCACAAGAGCGCACGGAAAAAGGCTGGGCAAACGGCATGCCCGCCAGCGCTTCCAAAAGTGAATGGGACATCATTGCCAAAAATCTGCTGACCTTTTTCAATCTGGTGTTTGTCACCATGGCGGTGATCCTCGCTTTTGCAGGTTCGTCGGTGAAAAATATGACCTTTATGATCGTGGTCATCTGCAACATCTGCATCGGCTGCTATCAGGAGATCCGCGCCAAGCGCGCGGTTGACAAGCTGACCCTCGTTGCCGCCCAGAAGCTTCTCTCCATTCGCGACGGGGCGGAAGTGCTTCTTTCGTCAGAGCTTTTGGTGCGGGATGATATCGTCATTTTTACGACAGGCGATCAGATTTGCGCCGACGGCATTTTGCTGGAAGGAAACCTGCAGGTCAACGAAGCCCTGATCACCGGCGAAGAGGATGCTGTGGCGAAAAAACCCGGCGACACCCTCTACTCGGGCAGTATCGTCATCGCAGGAAAAGGTAAAACCCGCCTGACTGCCGTGGGAAAGGATTCCTTTGCGGCAAAGCTGGCTTTGGAAGCAAAAAAGGACCCCCAAGCATCCAAATCCGAGATGATGAGCGCCCTGGACAAGCTGATCCGGGTGGTGGGTTTTGCGCTGATCCCCGTGGGACTGGCGCTGTTTTATCAGGAATTTGAAGTACTCAGCCGGGGCTTGACTGCCAGCGCTGAGGCGACGGTTGCGGCTCTCGTGGGCATGATTCCTGAGGGACTATATTTGCTGACCAGCATCGCCATGGCTGCATCCTGTTTGAAGCTGACCCGTGACAAGGTGCTGGTGAAGGATATGAACTGTATCGAAGCGCTGGCGCGCACGGACATCGTCTGCGTGGACAAGACCGGCACCATCACTGAGCCCCGGATGGAAGTGGAAAATGTGGTGCCTTTGACCACGGATTCCCACGACCGTCTGGAGCGAATCCTTACCGCCCTTTACGGCCAGGAAGAGCCGGATAACGATACCGCCC
>JAZSKZ010000151.1:0-2559 GCA_045535135.1 Faecousia sp. | reverse complement strand
GCACCTTATCCTTGGCAAGCTGGGAGGTATAGGGATAGGAGAAGAAATGAACACACTCCACCTCCACGCCCCGCTTTGCCATCATATAGGCCGCCACGGGAGAGTCAATACCGCCGGAGAGCAGACACATCGCTCTGCCGCCCACGCCGGTGGGAAGTCCGCCTGCGCCCGGCTCTGCCGGACCGTGGACATAGGCCGCCAAGTCCCGCACCTCCACATACACCGTGTACTCCGGGTTGCGGACATCTACCATACAGGTGGGGTGGGCATCTGCCAAAAGGCCGCCGATTTCCTGAGAGATTTGGATAGAGTTATAGGGAAACGCCTTATCGGAGCGCTTGGACTCCACCTTGAAGGACTTGGCGCTGTCCAAATCCTCGCCCAGATAGGCCTCTGCCGTTTCGTATATGCTTTGCAGATTCTTTTCACAGGGGCGGCAGCGGCACAGGCTCACAAGGCCGAAAATGCAGTGGCAGGCTTCCCATGCGCCGTCCACATCTGCGTTTTCATCCTCCGGCTCCACATACACCGTCGACTGCATAATATACACATCAAAGTTACCGTAGGGCTTCATACGACGGCGGATATTCTGCCGCAATTTATCTTCGAATTGCCGGCGGTTTGCCCCTTTTAATACAATTTCGCCTAATTTCAGCAAAAAAATCTCTTTCAATGTCGTCTCCTCGATTCTTAAAACTCCACAGTTCTGTAACGGATCGCCTCAGCAAGATGTTCCGTGGTGATATTCCGGCTGCCGTCCAAATCCGCAATGGTACGTGCCACTTTCAGAATCCGGTCATAGCTTCGGGCAGTCAAGCCAAAGGTATCAAAGGCAATACGCAAAAGCTCTGCGCCCTCGTCGTCGATCTGGCAGTGGTAGCGCAGATCGGTAGGACTCATACGGGCATTGCACATACCGGTACTCTCACCGTAGCGGTAATTCTGCGCCGCACGGGCGGCATTTACTCTTTCCTTCACCGCACCAGAAGGCTCTGCTTCTTCCCTGCGTCGCAGGTTTTCAAAATCAACCGCCGGCACTTCCACAATGATATCAATTCTATCCAGCAGCGGACCGGAAATACGGCTTCTGTAATTCCTTACCGCCTGCTCGGAGCAGGTGCATTTCCCGGAGGGATCGCCGTACCAGCCGCATTTGCAGGGATTCATAGCGCACACCATCATAAACTCCGCCGGATAGTTAAAAGAGCCGGATACCCGAGAGATGGTAACCTCCCCATCCTCCAAGGGCTGGCGCATCATATCCAGCGTATCTTTGCGGAATTCCGGCAGTTCGTCCAAAAACAGCACACCCTTGTGGGAAAGAGAGATTTCACCCGGCTTGGGGTTTGTGCCGCCACCTACAAGTCCTGCATTGGATATGGTATGGTGAGGGCTGCGGAAGGGTCTGCGGCGGATCAGGGGTGCTTTTGAAGAGAGCAAACCCATTACGGAATAGATTTGCGTTACATCCAAAGCTTCCTTCCAGGTCATATCCGGGAGGATTGACGGAAGCCGCTTGCTGAGCATACTTTTGCCGGAACCGGGAGGGCCGATGAGGAGCACATTATGCCCGCCGGCGGCGGCAATTTCCATCGCCCGCTTTGCCTGCTCCTGGCCTAATACATCCTTAAAGTCCGGCACTTCCTCGTCGATTTCCTCCGGCACCCAAGCAGGCTCCTCAGGAAGATCTGCGCCTTCGTTGAGGGCGTTTACAAGTTCCTTTACCGTATGCACCGGAACAACAGCAGGTCCTCTGGCAAGGGTTGCCTCCGGAGCATTTTCTGCCGGAACGTATATTTTCTTAAAGCCTTCCCGCTTGGCAGCGATGGCCATAGGAAGTACGCCGGAAACGGGACGAATCTGCCCGTCAAGGCTGACCTCACCCAAGAAGGCGGTGTCGGTATCGGGTTTGCGGACGGCGCCGCAGGCACACATAATACCAAGGAGAATAGGCAGGTCGTAATGGGTGCCCGCCTTTTTCAGGCTGGCCGGTGCAAGGTTTACGGTAATGCGCCCTGTGGGGAAACGCATACCGCTTGTCTTTACTGCGGCTCGCACCCGCTCTCTTGCTTCCTTTACTGCCGCATCCGGAAGACCGACTACCTCGAAGTTGGGCAGGCCGTTGGAAATATAGCACTCCACACGCACTTTGTTGCCACGGATGCCCGTAACACTCATTGTATGAACATTGCAAATCACTTGCGTCGCCTCCGGTTTCGTTTTGGTATATCATACTTCATTTACCTTAAAAATACAATTCTTTTTTTATTTCACGAAATTTTTACTTTTTATTGGGGTATTTTTGCCTTCTTTTGCCCCTTGGGTTCTTTACAAATCGATAAAAAGATGGTATTATGTATGGGCAAAATATTGAATACTTTAGGAGGTATTTCATTTTGGCTAGAAAATTTAAGACAATGGACGGTAATACCGCTGCCGCCCACGTCAGCTACGCCTTTACAGAAGTAGCTGGCATCTACCCCATTACGCCCTCCAGCCCCATGGCAGACTATGTCGACCAGTGGTCCGCTGCAGGCCGTAAGAACATCTTTGGCAATA
>JAZSKZ010000061.1:0-2505 GCA_045535135.1 Faecousia sp. | reverse complement strand
AGTTCGTCATATAATTTCATGCTTTCCTCCTAAAATAAAAAGTCCCATGGCCTTACGGACAGAGGGCGCAAAATACGGGGTACCACCTCTCATTCAGCCATACCTCCCAGCATAGCCCTCGGTGCGTTGAAACGCCGGGCTGTATCGGGCCGACCCGTCCTCCCCTACTGCTTTTTTCAGGGAAGCCACTCCGGGAGGTATTTCCAAAGCATTTCCCACTGCCTTGCACCGACCGGCAGCTCTCTGAAGAAAAGAGGCTTTGTACTTCGTCCCATCTTCGTGTTATAGGGGTATGATACCGAAAAAGGGCGAATTTGTCAAGGTTTTTCTACCGAAGCATTTCTTCCGCACTTTTCAGGGTTGTTTCTGTAATGCTTGTGCCGCCGATGATGCGTGCAAGCTCACGGGTGCGGCCTGCCTTGTCGAGGGGCGTAACCGTAGTATAAGTACGCCCGCTCCGCTCCTCTTTGGCAATCAGCAAATGGGTATCTCCCAATGCCGCCAACTGGGGCAGATGGGTTACGCAAAGCACCTGCTTGGTTGCAGCCACAGACTTGAGCTTTTCCGCTACCTTTTGAGCGGCTCTGCCGGAAACGCCGGTATCCACCTCATCAAAAATCAAGGTGTCCACCTTATCCTGCCGGGCAAGAACATTCTTCATCGCCAGCATAATCCGGGCAAGCCCACCGCCGGAAGCCACTTTGCTCATAGGCTTCAGGGCTTCACCTGCATTGGCAGACATATAAAATGCCACCATGTCCGCACCGCTAGGCGTAAGCTCGGTCTTTGTAAATTCGCAGGAGAATTGCACCTTGGGCATATCCAGCTGGGAAAGCTCATCCAAAATGACTTTGGATAATTCCTTTGCCCGCTGCTTACGATTTTCCGTTAGGGCATCTGCCGCCTCCCAAGCGGTTTTTTCGGCTTTTTCCAGCTTTCCCTTCAGCTTTTCCAAATGGTCGTCGGCAAATTCGATTTCGTCCAGCTCCTGCTTTGCCTTTTCAAGGTAAGCAAGAATATCCTCGCAGGTTGCGCCGTACTTTTTCCGCAGGCGGTGGATAATATCCAGCCGTTCTTCAATGCGGTCCAGCTCCTGGGGAGAGTAGCTTAAATCGTCCCTGGCAGCACGAACCTCCTCTGCTACATCATCCACCTGATACATAAGGTCTGCGACTCTCTCGTGGAGAGCGCTGTAGGCTTCTGTAAAGCGGGCAAGCCGGGAAAGCTCCCGCTCTGCTTCCCGCAAAAGTCCTGCAGCGCCATCGGAATCGTCGCCGCCGTACAGGCACTGCACTGCCGTTTCCATTCCGTCGCTGAGCTTTTCGCTGTTCTGGAGAATTTTTCGCCGCTCTTCCAAGGCAGTATCTTCCCCGATTTCCAGCTCTGCCTTTTCAATTTCGGCAATCTGGTATCGTAGGGTTTCCATACGGCGAAGCTTTTCGCCCTCGTCCATCGAAATCCGGGCAATCTCCCGGCGAAGGGCTGTTACAACCTCAAATTTTCCACTATAATCCGCTCTCAGCGCCTGATTTGCCGCAAAATCATCTAAAAACTGCAGGTGGTTATTCTCGTCAAATAAGGATGCACTGTCGTGCTGGCCGTGGATATCAATAAGCTGACGGCCCAAGCTTCTAAGTACAGATACGGACACGTAAGTGCCGTTTACCCGGCAATTATTCCGCCCGTCCAAAAAGACCTCCCGGGAAATTACCGTTTCCTCTTCGTAGGGAACGCCGTTTTCGGAAAACCAGCTTAGCTCCGGCACGCCGGAGAAAACCGCCTGCACAGAAGCCTTTTCTGTGCCGGTACGAATCATATCCCGGTAGGCGCGCTGGCCGATAATGGCGGAAATGGCATCAATCACGATAGATTTGCCCGCGCCGGTTTCACCGGTGAGTACATTGAAACCCCGGTGGAAAGTAATATCCGCGCATTCAATTACCGCTATGTTTTCAATATGCAGCACACGCAGCATATCCGTCGCCTCCCAAATCAGCCAAGTAAGTTCTTGATTTCCCCGCAGAACACCGCTGCGGCATTGGTATCCCGCATAACGATCATCACCGTATCATCGCCGGCCAGAGAGCCTACAATGGTGCTCAGGCTCATGGCATCAATGGCAGAGCCGGCTGCGGAAGCCAGACCCGGCAGAGTACGGAGAATGATAATATTCTGGGCATAGTCGTAGCTGAGTACACATTCCCGGAAGATTTTATTCAGTCGGGCGGTAAAGGAATTTCCCACATCCCCGTTCGAGGTGGCATACCGATAGGTACCCAAATTGGAAAGCTCCTTTACAATTCTAAGTTCCTTAATATCCCGAGAGATAGTCGCCTGCGTGCTGCGGAAGCCGGCAGCCTCCAGCTCCTCCAAAAGCTGCTCTTGGGTTTCCACATTACGGTTTGTGATGATTTCTAATATTTTAGCCTGTCTTTGACTTTTCACGGCAGATACCTCAACTATTCTTAAATTTCTGGTTGACCACATCGTAGAAGCTGCGGTCCT
>JAZSKZ010000102.1:0-5175 GCA_045535135.1 Faecousia sp. | reverse complement strand
CCGTCAACGGCAATCATACCGTGGGGTGTGGAGGACTTGTAGAAAATACTGTCGCCCTCCCGCAGGACTTCCTCGTGGTCGCCGACCTTGACACGCAGGGTGCCCTTGATTACCAGGTTAAACTCCTGACCGGAGTGAGTGGTTGTGTGAATGGGCTTATTTTGCAGCTCTTCAGAGTATTTATAAGTAACCCAATAAGGGGTAGCCAGCTTTTTGCGGAACATAGGCGCCATATCCTGAATGGTGATACCGTCCTCACTGGCAGTAACCAGGCCCTTGCCCCGGCGGGTAACGGTGTAGCCGCTGCGCTTAGCGCTCTGGCCCTCCAAAAGTACGGTGATTTCCACGCCGAATACCTTGGCGCACTTGTGCAGGAAAGTGAAAGGCAGATCTACCGTGCCGGATTCATACTGGTGATAAATCTCTTCACTTACCTCCGTTTGCTCGGCCATTTTCTTCATACTGTAGCCCAAAATTTCCCGCATACCTCGAATGCGCGCTGCGATGTCCATAAGTTGTGTAGAGGTGGTTGAATTGTTCATGGTGGATCTCCTTTCTTAATTAATAATAAAAACGCCCCAAGAACCAAGTTCTTGAGACGAATTTCAAAAAATCCGCGGTACCACTCAAATTGCGATATGTATCGCCTCTTCAGATTCCAACAAATCCTACCCTTTAACGCAGGGAAACGGAAGCGCCTACTGATGGTGATTTTTCGGGCTTCGGCTCGGAAGGGATGGGCCTGTGAAGCATACATTATCGATTCGCACCTGCCATCGACTCTCTGAAAAATTTTTGCCTCGACCGTCTTCGTCTGTGCCTTTTTTCTATGTTTACAAAATCATACCACGCCCATCCTAAAAAGTCAAATGTTTTTATTGTAAAAACACAAAATAATTCCGACAATTGAAAAATTTTTAGTAAAGCCCATTGACAAAGTAAAAAAGATGTGGTTTAATTACCCCAATATGAAAAGACATTGACGGAAAATTTGCCCCTTTTGAACCTTTCAGAGAGTCGGCGTTTGGTGCGAGCCGATAGGAGAGATTTGGGCAGTCTGATTCCCGAGTCGGCTTTGTGAACCCGCAGGCAGTAATGAAGCACGGTCGCCCCGTTATCGGCTTTGGACTTGTTGGAGTCCGAGAGTGGCTTTGCACAGCAAAGCAACCAGGGTGGTACCGCGAAGAAATTCGTCCCTGAAGCCATTGGGCTTCAGGGTTTTTTGTTTCCAAGGAGGTTTATTTATGCGTACAGTAAAAATCAGCGACACAACTATGAAACAGTCCGGCAGACAGGTGGATTTTTCCCTGTCCTTTAAGGAAAAGATTGAGCTTGCAAAGTTACTGGACCGGCTGGGTCTATCTGTCATTGAGCTAACGGAAATTTCCAATGTGAAAATCGACAGCTTGCTGATTAAATCCATCGCCTCCGCAGTTAGTAGCAGTATTCTTGCCGTCCCCGTAGCCTTGGGTGGAGGTACTGTCGATATCACCTGGCAGGCGCTGAAGGGTGCCAAACACCCCCGCCTGCAGGTTTATGCGCCCGTAAGCTCCGTACAGATGGAGTACCTGTTCCACAAAAAGCCGGACGCTATGGTCAGCGCCGTTGCAGACACCATTCGTGCCTGTAAGGCAGTCTGCCCCGATGTGGAATTTATTGCCGGGGATGCCACCCGCAGCGATGAGAACTTCCTTTGCATAGTGCTGGATGCTGCTATCACCGCCGGTGCTGCCACCGTTACCGTCTGCGACGATGCGGGAACAATGCTTCCCGATGAATTTTACGCTTTTGTTGCAGGCCTTCGGGCAGGCGTTCCCGCCCTCAACGATGTGGCTTTGGGCGTAGCCTGTGATAACAGCCTTTCTATGGCAGATGCCTGCGCCGTTGCCGCCCTGAAAGCCGGTGCAGCAGAAGTCAAGGCCGCTACTTATCCCGTTACTACCGCAAGTGTGGCTCATATTGCCACGGTGCTAAACGCCAAGGGCAGCGCCCTCGCCCTGTCCTCTACCGTAGATACCACCCGTCTGCACCGCACCGCAGAGCAGATCGCCCGTCTGTGTCAAAGCAGTAAGGAAAAGAAACCTGCCGTTCCCACCGCATTGGAAAACGCCGCCGAGCTGGTGCTCACTGCCCGGGACGACGCCACCGCCGTGGCAAAGGCCGCCCAAAAGCTGGGCTATGACCTTTCTCAGGAGGATACGCTCAGCGTCTATGCCGCCTTCAGCCGTATTGCCGCCAAGAAGGAAAAGGTAGGCGCACTGGAACTGGAAGCCATTGTAGCTGCTGCCGCAATGCAGGTGCCTCCCACTTATGTTTTGGATAATTATGTAATTACCGCCGCCTCTGCCACCTCCTCCTCTGCCCATATGAAGCTTTTGGAGGGCGATAAGGTACTGGAGGGTGTCAGCTTGGGCGACGGTGCAATCGATGCCGCTTTCCACGCTTTGGAGCAGATCACCGGCCACCACTATGAGCTGGACGATTTCCAGATTCAGGCCGTTACCGAAGGCCGGGAAGCTATGGGTCAAACTGTGGTAAAGCTTCGTGCCGGGGATAAGGTTTATTCCGGAAGAGGTATCTCCACCGATATTGTGGGTGCCAGCATCCACGCCTACCTGAACGCCCTCAACAAAATCGTCTATGAGGAGGCGGAAGTATGAATCTCTCCTTTTCCACCCGTGGCTGGGGTGATTTAAGCTGGGAGACTTTGATGGATACTGCGCTGGGAATGGGTTTTTCCGGCGTAGAGGTCTATAACCTGCAAAAATTCCCCCAGCTGCAGGACCGCAGCGGTCCTTTCCATAAATATCACGCTGCTGCCACCGTCCGGCTTTTGCGGGAGAAAAAGCTCTCCATCCCCTGCTTGGACACCGCATTGGATTTGTCTGACGGAATCAGCGCCGTCATTCCCCTGCTCTCCCTGTTGGAAACTGCCCACGATATGCACATTCCCTGTGTTGCCGCCTGCGCCCTCAGCGATAACGAGGCACAGGTGCGGCAAAACCTTCAGGCACTTTTGCCGGAGGCACAGCATCAGCAGGTAACCCTGCTTGTGAAAACCAGCGGCATTTTTGCGGACACCGCCCGCCTGCGCACCTTGCTGGACGATTTTGCCTGCGATGAGCTGGGCGCATTGTGGGATATGCACCATCCCTACCGGGATTTTGGGGAAAGCGGCGATACCACTATCAAGAATTTAGGCGCTTATGTACGCCATGTCCATCTCCGGGACTCGGATGACGCAAGCACCTATAACCTCATCGGCGAAGGCACTCTGCCGGTAGAGGATATGATGCGCGCCCTCTCCTCTATCAATTACGACGGCTTCATTTCTTTGGAGTGGAAGCCGGAGTGGATGGAGGATTTGCCGGACCGGGAGGTCATCTTCCCCCACTTCGTCAACTATATGCAGCGCTTCCAGAACCCCCGCACCAAGAAAAAGGCGCTCTACGACAATCACAACCACACCGGTAAATATGTTTGGAAAAAGGATGTCCTCATCGACCTGACCTTCCCCCAAGTGTTGGACAGAATGGTAGAGGAATTCCCCGACCAGTATGCCTTCCGTTACACCACCTTGGATTACACCCGTACCTACCGGGAGTTCCGGGAGGATGTGGATAATTTTGCCCGGGCGCTGGTGTCTTTGGGTGTCCGTCCCGGCAGTAAGGTAGCGGTATGGGCCACCAATGTGCCGGAATGGTACATTGCCTTCTGGGCAACTACCAAAATCGGCGCTGTACTGGTTACCGTAAATACCGCTTATAAGATTCACGAAGCGGAATATTTGTTCCGCCAATCCGATACCCACACCCTTGTGATGATTGACACCTGTCTGGACTCCAATTATCAGGAAATCATCAACACCCTCTGCCCCGAGCTAGCCACCACAAAGCCCGGTGAGCCGCTTCACTGCAAACGCCTGCCGTTTTTGCGCAATGTCATTACCGTAGGCTTCCGGCAAAAGGGATGCTTGACCTTTGAGGAGGCTATGGCCCGGGCAGACTTAGTTTCCCTGCAGGAAATTCACCGCCTTGCCGCCGCCGTAAAGCCCGACGATGTCTGCAATATGCAGTACACCTCCGGCACCACCGGCTTCCCCAAGGGCGTTATGCTCACCCACCACAATGTGGTTAATAACGGCAAGTGTATCGGCGACCGTATGGGCCTTTCCACAGCCGACAGAATGATGATTCAGGTGCCGATGTTCCACTGCTTCGGCATGGTGCTGTCCATGACCGCATCCATGACCCACGGCGCCACCATCAGTCCTCTGCCCTATTTCTCCGCAAAATCCTCTCTTGCCTGTATCAATCAGGAGCGGATTACCTGCTTTAACGGCGTACCCACCATGTTCATCGCAATGTTTAACCACCCGGACTATCGAAAAACCAACTTCAGCTTCATGCGTACCGGCATTATGGCCGGTGCGGGCTGTCCGCCGGAGCTGATGCGCCGGGCGGCAAGACCGGACGAGATGAATATGACCGGCATTGTCAGCGTCTACGGCCAAACCGAATCTGCGCCCGGCAGCACCATGTCCGCTTGGGATGACCCCATTGATGTGCGGTGCGATACGGTTGGCTACGCCTTCCCCCATGTGCAGTGTAAAATCATTGACCCGGAAACGGGCGAGGAAGTGGGCCCGGGCGTAAACGGTGAGTTCTGTTCCCGTGGCTATAACACCATGAAGGGCTACTACAAAATGCCTGAAGCCACCCGGGATACCGTAGACAAAGAGGGCTGGCTCCACTCCGGCGACCTTGCCTGTCGGGATGAAAGCGGCAATTACCGCATTACCGGACGGCTGAAGGACATGATTATCCGGGGCGGCGAAAACATCTACCCCAAGGGGATTGAGGAATTTATCTACACCCACCCCGCTGTACAGGATGTGCAGGTAATCGGCGTGCCGGACAAGAAGTACGGCGAAGAGATTATGGCCTGCATTATCCTCAAGGAGTCGGGCACCGTAACCGTAGAGGAAATGACCGACTACATTAAGGCCAGTATGGCACGGCACAAAGTACCCCGTTACATTCGGTTTGTAGACAGCTTCCCCATGAATGCCGCAGGCAAGATTCTCAAGTATAAAATGCGCGAGGACGCAGCGAAGAAGTTAGGATTAAAGTCGGATCGTAGCCATGTCGTTCTGTGAGCCAAGGAGTTGTAGTT
>JAZSKZ010000010.1:0-12844 GCA_045535135.1 Faecousia sp. | reverse complement strand
ACATCCAGATCCCGCATACCGGTGGACAGGCCGGGAATGGCAGAATCCGACTGGCTCAGTTCTGTAATGTTATCGAACACTCTGTGGAGCGTAACACCGATATGCTCCATAGAATCGGAGCTTTGTCCCTTGCGAATCGCGTAAATCTGCTTTTCCGCATTCTCAAGAATCTCATCAGGTGTACCAATCTGCGTGTGAACAGACTCTGAAATATCCGTTGCGGCCTCTGCCAAGCTTCTCAGCATTGCCTTTTCCCTGACAATCTTGGCATAACGCATGGCATGATGAGCCGTTGGCGTGATTTCCATAAGCTGGATAATGTACGAACGGGAAGAATCCGTATAGAAACCAAGCTCCCGCATTTTATCCAGTACAGTTACAGGGTCAATGGTCTGGGAGTAATTGAACATTGTATATACGGTTTGGAAAATCTCCCGATTCTGCTGCATAAAGAAGTCCTCCGGTTTTACAATGCCGATAACCTCAGCTACGCAGTTGCTATCAATGAGAATAGAGCCCAACACGGCCTGCTCCGCTTCTAGAGAATGGGGCATTTGTCGGGAAGTCAGTTCAGTATCCACGATGGGTTCCTCCTTTCAAAATATCAGATTTCCTCAATCTTTACGGTAAGGGGCGCTGTAATCTCATAGCCAAGCTTACACTGAACGGTGTAAGTACCCACACTTTTAATAGGGTCAGCCAACACGATCTTCCGCTTATCAAGGGCAATTCCGGAAGCGGCTTTCAAAGCATCGGCAATTTCCTGCGTGGTTACAGAGCCGAACAGTCGACCTGCTCCGCCGCCTTTTGCCTTAACGGTAACGGTCAGTGCCCGCAGTTTCCGGGAAATCTCCAATGCTTCTGCCCGCTCTTTTGCGGCTTTTTCGGCAGCAGCCTTGTCGTTCATTTTCTTCGTATTTACGGCATCAGCAGTAGCCTCCACCGCCAGCTTCTTCGGCAGCATATAGTTTCTTGCGTAGCCGTCAGAAACCTCAAGCATTTGGCCCTTCTTGCCTTTGCCTTTTACATCCTGCAGCAAAATTACTTTCATAGTATACTCCTTAAATTAAGTTTCGAAATAACGGTCAATAGATGCAACCAAATCGTCAAGCACCTGCTTTACGGTACTGTCTTTAATCTGCGCACCGGCAGTTGCACCGTTTCCGCCGCCGCCTAACGGCTCAAGAATCATCTGCACATTGACTG
Organism: Faecousia sp.; assembly: GCA_045535135.1. GTDB lineage: Bacteria > Bacillota > Clostridia > Oscillospirales > Oscillospiraceae > Faecousia. The sequence continues at coordinate 11,638 of JAZSKZ010000010.1, read as the reverse complement.
CACCCATAGAACGGGCAGAGATGACAACCTGAGAATCGTCCTGATAAAGGACAAAGGATGCGGTAATGCCGGAAATGTTTAGTAGTTCATCAGCGCCTTGGGCTGCAAGTGCACGGGTTGTGCCGGTGTTAAGTGCTGCAATGGCAATTTCCTGGCGGTACAGCCGGGCAGATTTAATAATCTGGTATTTTGCCATAGTGTCCTGGAAGTCGTTCTGCAGGAGCAGCTTAACCTCAGTCGTATCGGCACCCAACTGGCGCAAATATGCAGCTGCCACAAAGGTACGCTCGCCGGTTCGAACATTAAAACTCTTTGTATCCAGGAAAATACCGGCCATCAGACTCTTAACCTCGATAGGAAGAACATCCTTGTTCTCTACGGCATATTCCAAAAGCTCTGTAACCAATTCTGACGCGGAGGATGCATAGGGCTCGTGGTGATTAACCACAACAGACTTAATATAGTCTGCCGCACGCCGGTGATGGTCTACTACGCAAACTCTGGGAACAGCTTCAAGTAAAGGCGCATACTCCACCTGATCAGGTCGGTTCGTATCAACTACAACAAGCGTGCTTCTGTTGTCGCTCAAAAGGAGAGCATCTTCGCCGGAGATAAAGATATCCTTATATTCCGGCACAATCTGAATTTCTTCAATGAGCTTTTGAGATGCATTCTTCTCAAGGTCGATAACGATATGCGCCGTTTTGCCTTTTTTGCGGCACATACAGCAAATACCCATTGCCGCACCCACTGCATCCAGGTCTGCATTTTTATGGCCCATTACGAATACACGGCTGCTCTGCCCAATCAGCTCCATCATGGAGTTGGCAGTAATTCGAGAACGCACCTTGCTGCGCTGTTCTGTTTCTTTGCTTCTGCCTCCGTAGAAATCGAAGTTCAGTCGGTTTTTGATAACCGCCTGGTCGCCACCACGGCTGAGAGCCATTTCGATGGAAAGAGCCGCAAACTCGTAACCTTCTTCAAAGTTCGCACCGTCCAATCCCAAGCCAAAGGAAATGGAGGCGGGAAGGCCTGCAGGATTTGTAATTTCGTGAATGTTCTCCAAAATGGAGAACTTTCCGTCCATGGCACGTTGAAGATGCCGCTTTTCAAACACAAACAGATAGCGGTTCTTTTCTAATCTGCGGAGCAGACCGTGGAAATTATCTGCCCATTTGGTAATTGCATTGTGAATATCTGCATTGAGAAGCGAAATAGCGCTTTCGGTCAGATTTTTTGTCAGTTCCTCATAATTATCAACAAGAATAATGGAAACAACAGGACGGGTTCTGATATATTCATCACGAACCTGATAAAGCTCCGTCAGATCAGCAAAATACAGAAAGCCAAGATGGGTATTTCTGCTGTCATCTGCTGCAATGGCGGAGCCATAAACACGATAACGGCGCTTGCCCAAGCTAACATCATAAGGGTACTCATTTTTACCGGCATTAAGCCAATCGGTGGAAAAGCCCGGAAGCAGCTCCGTCAGTGTCCGCTCACGGAAGGTATCACGAAAACCGCTGATAGACACAAACTGATCATTGACATGAACAATCCCGTCATCTCCAAGGCGTACTACAACTAAAGGAAGGGGCGCAGATGCGCCGTCAATTGTATGCATTTTGTCGGTTACAGACTGCAAATAAAGCTGCAACTCCTTATTTCGGTACTTTCTAATAACCAAGTAGCCAATAAATGCAGCTCCTGTAATGCCTAATTCGACCAGTGCCAAAACATAACTGTTCATCAACGCGGCAGCAATGACAAAGGCCAACAGCAGGAAGAAGAATGCGCCGACATTTTGCCGTAACAGTCGCTTTAATTTTCGATTCATATTGGCTTCCTCCCTTAAAAATGGACATTATTAAACTATTATATACTTTTATTTTGTTATTATAGCAAATGGATTTGAATCCTGCAACTGCTTTTCAAAATTTTGTGGTGATTTATGGAATCTGTCGAAGGAACTTGGAAAAATTATGTGTACAAACAGGGCAATATGTGTTATACTATTATTAAAGAACATCAGGCCGTCAGCCCTGATGCTATTGAAATGAATACAATTGCAGGCGATTGCCTGAACCAAAGAGCGATGCAGGGCTTGGGTGTTCAGCGTTGGCTGCATGCTTTGTGTTGCCTATTTTGGCATATAGAAAGGAGTACTGAATAAAATTGGCTGAAAAACTGAAGATTATTCCTCTTGGCGGTCTGGACGAAATCGGCAAAAACATCACCGTACTGGAATACGGCAAGGATATGATTGTTGTGGACTGTGGTGTCGGTTTCCCGGACGAGGAAATGTACGGCGTGGATTTGGTCATCCCGGACTTTACCTACCTTGTACAAAACGCCAAAAAAATTCGGGGCATGTTTATTACCCACGGACACGAAGACCATATTGGATCTATCCCCTACTGTATGCAGCAGGTGAATTGTCCTATTCACGGCACAGCTATGACCAACGGACTTATAAAGCTGAAGCTTGAGGAACATCGAATTGCAGACAAAGTAAAGCTGATTACCCATAAGCCCGGCGATGTGGTAAAAGCCGGATGCTTTACCGTTGAATTCATCCATGTAAACCACTCTATTGCTGACGCTGTCTGTTTTGCAATTCACACACCAGTTGGTACTGTGATTATGACCGGCGACTTCAAAATTGACCCTACTGCCAAGGACGGAATGATGGACTTGGCCCGCCTGGGAGAGTTAGGAAACAACGGCGTGCTTGCACTCCTTGCCGACTCTACCAATGTGGAGCGCCAGGGTTACACCCCCAGTGAAAACACCGTGGCTGAAGGTCTTGACCGGCAGTTCAAGAACTGCGATCAACGCATTGTAGTTACCACCTTCGCTTCAAATATGCACCGTATTCAGGCCGTACTTGCCACTGCCACCCGTTATGGACGAAAAGTAGCTGTTACCGGCAGAAGTATGGAGAACATGCTGAAGGTTGCGCAGGAACTGGGCTATATCAAAGTTCCTGCCGGTACCATTGTGGATTTATCCGCAATTAAAAGTCTGCCAAAGAATAAGATCGTAATTGTTTCCACCGGCTCTCAGGGTGAGAATATGTCCGCTCTATATCGTATGGCCTTTTCCACCCACAAGCAGATTGATATTCAGACCGGTGATCGGATTATTATTTCTGCGTCTGCCATCCCAGGAAATGAAAAGGCTGTTTCCCGTATCATCAACGAGCTTTACCGAAAGGGCGCAGAGGTAGTGTACGAAAAGAGTGAGGGTCTGCATGTATCTGGCCACGCCTGTCAGGAGGAGCTGAAAATCGTCCACGCCCTCACGAAGCCCAAGTTCCTAATTCCTGTTCACGGTGAACAGCGTCATCTCCGTCTTCACGGGCGGCTTGGCGTACAAATGGGTATGCCGGAGAAGAATATCCGTATTGCAGAAATCGGCGATGTCATTGAGCTGACTGGTCGCACCTGCAAGATTAATAGTGCCGTTCAGGCAGGTATGGTCCTTGTTGACGGTACCGGCGTGGGTGATGTAGGTAGTGTGGTTCTCAGGGACAGAAGGCACCTTGCCCAGGATGGTATGATAGTTGTTTGTGTAAACCTCAGCAGTCAGGATGGATCTATTATTTCCGGCCCGGATATTATCACCCGCGGCTTTATTTATGTAAAAGAATCTGAGCAGCTTATGGACGAATTACGCGAAGTTGTCATTGAAGCTATTGAACGTTGCGGCAGACGACGCAACAGGGATTGGGCCACTGTGAAATCCAACATTAAGAACGATTTAAGCGGCTACCTTTATAAGACCACAAAGCGCAACCCAATGATTCTTCCCGTAATTATGGAAATTTGATTGAATTACCGGGCGTGGTATCACGCCCGGTAAATCGTAAGGAATGTTATGAACATATATTTTGCACCCCTGGAGGGTCTTACAGACAGCATATATCGCTCCCTCCACCGTAAATACTTTCCCGGTATTCAAAAATACTATACCCCTTTCTTTTCCCCAACCGTTCACCGCAGTTTAACGCCCCGTGAGGAGCGTGAGCTTCCTGTAGCAGATTCGCACGCAGCGGTTGTACCTCAGGTGTTGACAAAAAATGCTCAGGATTTCCTATGGTTTGCTTCTGTTTCCGCTGATCGCGGTTACAAGGAAATCAACCTGAATCTTGGATGCCCGTCAGGAACGGTTTTTACAAAGGGAAAAGGCGCCGGTATGCTCCGAGATATTGACGCATTGGATAACTTCTTAAATGAAATATTTAAGGATGCCCCCCTGCCGGTATCGATAAAGACAAGATTGGGTGTTCATTCCGCAGATGAGTTTCCGGCACTACTCTCAGTATTGAATCGTTATCCCATTTATGAACTAACGCTTCACCCCAGAGTGCGGGAACAGTTTTATAAAGGGATGCCGGATATGGAGAGCTTTTCGCTATGTATGGCAGAGAGTACAATACCTGTCTGCTACAACGGAAATGTCAGCGCAATGCACGATGTAGATAAAATCCGGGAAAAATTTCCGGAATGCTGCAGCTACATGGTGGGTAGGGCGCTGATTGCCGATCCCGGCATGTTTTCCCCCGGAGGCACCTCACGGGCTGCGCTAAGTGCCTTTATGAATGAACTCACGGAAGGCTATATTCGCGCATTCGGAAGTGAAAAAAACGCAATGTTCCGCCTAAAGGAAAATTGGTATTATCTTCTCTCCAAATTTGAAGGAAGCGAAAAGCTGGGAAAATCCTTACGAAAGACAACAAGTCTACTCGAGTTCAAAACAATTACAAACGAAATTATCACCAATCTGCCTATGCGGGAAAACATAACCCCTCATTGGTAAATAAGCGGGCGTACATTCCCTTTGAATGTACGCCCACTAATGTTATCTTTGCACGAATCCGACTTTCTTATAAACCTTACGCAGTGTTTTTTCCGCAACATAAGCGGCTTTTTCAGCGCCATCTCGGTAGACGCTTTCCAAGTAACCCTTGTCCTTCATCAGCTTTTCAGCCTCTTCACGGATGGGCCGAAGCATCTCGACAACTGCCTCGCCGACCTTCGGCTTAAATGCGCCGTAGCCAAGGCCGGCAAACTCATTTTCTATTTCCTCGTAAGTTTTGCCGGTACACGCAGAATAAATCGTCATTAGATTTGCCACACCGGGCTTTTCTTCCTTATCGTAACGGACGCAGTTTTCCGTGTCAGAATCGGTAATTGCCCGCTTGAATTGGCGCATAATCACCTCTGGAGGATCCATAACAAGTACTCTGCCGGTATCTTCGTTTTCAGACTTGGACATTTTGGCATTGGGATTAGTAAGGCTCATAATGCGCGCGCCAACCTTGGGAACAAACGGCTCAGGGATTTTGAATACATCGCCATAAACGCCATTAAAACGGCGGGCAATGGTATGGCAAAGCTCCACATGCTGCTTCTGGTCCTCACCTACGGGGACCAAATCCGGCTGATATAGCAGGATATCCGCAGCCATTAAGGAAGGATAAGTAAACAGGCCACCGTTAATATTGTCCGCATTTTTTGCGCTCTTATCCTTGAACTGGGTCATACGGGAGAGCTCACCGAACATACTGTAGCAGTTGAGAACCCAGCCGAGCTCTGCGTGCTGACGCACGTGGCTTTGAATAAACAGCGTGTTTTTTTCCGGATCCAGACCGCAGGCAATGTACTGGGCCAGCTGCTCTAATGTGCGACGGCGCAGGTCCGCAGGATTTTGGCGAACGGTAATGGCGTGCAGGTCTGCCATAAAATAAAAACAGTCATAATAATCTGCCCGCTCTGCCCAATTCTTAATTGCCCCAAGGTAGCTGCCAAGTGTCAGGTCGCCGGAAGGTTTGATACCGGAGAGCATCCTCTTTTTAGGTGCATCTTGAGTAATAATTTCGCTCATATCATCACATCCTAAGATATTTTTGTTATCGTATCATAAACTTAAAGTTTTCGCAAGGTCAAATGGGAAAATAGCGGTGCAGATTTCTGCACCGCTATCTGTTATTCTTCTTTTCCTCTGTAAGTATCTGCAATTTTCTCGTGGAAAAACAGAGAATGGTAGGAAAGCTCCTGATTCAGCATTTCAAGCGAGCCAAGCTCTTCCATAACTGTATTCTTATCAGAAAAGAGGTTTGTACCCAGTGCCAAACGGTCTCCCTCAATCTCGCAGCCCATTGCTGCCAAGGTAGTGGGATACAAGTCGAATGGGGCAAACTGACGGAAGGTAGTCTTTACAGGCGAAACAGCAGCATTAATAAAGCAATTGTACTGTGTGCGGATATACGTCTCATCCACATACTCTTCCATATAGTTATTATCCATTGTACGGTGATCGCCGGAAATCACAATGGTGGTATTTTCCATAAACGGCTGTTCTTTCAACCACTGTACAAAGGCATAGATTCTGCGGCTGGAGCAGGCAATTGCATTGTCATATTCCGCTTCGTAAAAAAGCTCCCCGTCCGCATTCCGGGGGCAATCAGGGCAAATGTAGCCATCAACAAAATGCGTATCACAGGTCAGCATATAGAAAGCGAAAGGTTCGCTTCCCTGGCTGAGTTTTTGGAGCTGGGTTTTGGCATACTCAATAAGCTTGGAATCCTCAAAACCCCACCATTCAAAATAGTCCTCAGGAATCAGACCGTCTTGCTTTGCGGAATGAAGGTCATAAATTTCATCTACGCCGTGCTGTGTAAAATACTCACGCCGTCCACCGAAACTGGCATCACTGCCGCACATAAACATCTGACGGTAGCCATTTTTATTCAGTACATCGGTAAGTCCGTGAGCGCCGGGCAAAAATTGCTCATAATAATCTTGATATTCCTGGGGATCAATTTCCATCGGCATCTGCAAATGCACGCCGGAGGTAATGCCCACAAGTGCGCCGGTCGTCCAGGTTGTTCCCACAGTGCTGTGGAAACCGCCCAACTTATCCGTATTGGAAAAGCTGACATTTTCACCCGCAAGCTGTGCGAGCTCTGCAATCAAATCATGTTCCAATGCGCCGCCTGCAGCCTGCGACATATAAGTATTTTCCATAGACTCAAGGAAAATATAAACAAGATTACGCTTCTGCTCGGGGAATGTAATTCCGGCTGACTCAGGTGCAACATAGTATTTGTCGTATAGGTAGCCGTCTGTCATTTGCGCACTGACGTGAGCAGCGAGACCTGTAAAATTGGCAGCAGAAACCAGCATTGTAGCACAAAGAACAAAGGACACTGCTGCTGACGCGGTTTTCTTCAGCGGAATCAGCTTAATTATCTTCTTTCCAAAACGGACGACACGTTCCGTTTTCCAGAACACAAGAATGAACGATGCAAGAACAGTACAAATAACAGTAGGCAGGGCAGCCGCAAACACATACCAAAGTGCAAGCTTCCGGCCTACGCCCTTAACGCCGTTCGTCAGTGTAAAGAGAACGGAATCAAAGCCCACATCGCCATAGGCATCACAATACCAAATACCCGAAAACAGGGCTAAAAAACCGATAAACAGGCCAAATATAATAAAGAACTTCAGAACATATTCTCCAAAGTTAACTTTTTGCTTTGTCTTCATCTATCTTTCACCACCTAAAAAATATATTTAGATGAACTATCCTGGCAATTATAACACAGGAATAAATAAATTTCAAGAATAATCGTATATTTTGTTATTTTGAAAGTCGCAGAAACGCCCGCACCGGTTGATTTCTCTATCAAATTATGGTATAATGCACAAAAATTTCTTATTCTTGTGAGGTTAAAAGTATGGATAATTTGACCCTTTCAAATCTGCTCTTTCCTAACGTTACAATGACGCCGGAACAACTTGAGGAAAAATTTCCCCTGCGCAATCTGCCCGAAGGCGCTGTTGTTACAAGAATGGCGCCCTCCCCTACAGGTTTTGTCCATTTGGGCAATCTTGTGCAGGGCCTGACTTCCGAACGAATGGCCCACCAAAGCGGAGGTGTACTGTTCCTGCGCGTGGAAGACACCGATGCCAAGCGTGAGGTTGCCGGTGCTGTTGAGGTATTGATCAACACTCTGAAACATTACGGCATTAACTTTGATGAGGGAGCAACCATTGACGGAGATGCCGGCATATACGGTCCGTACCGTCAGCGTCAGCGTGCTGGCATTTACCATGTATACGCAAAACAGCTTGTGGAGCAAGGTATGGCCTATCCCTGCTTCTGTACGGAAGAGGAGCTCTCTGCTATGCGTCAGCAACAGGAAGCAAACAAGGAAACCACCGGCTACTATGGAAAGTACGCCATTTGGCGCGACCGCAGCCTAGAAGATGTAAAGGCACAGCTTGATGCAGGCAATCCTTGGGTGCTTCGTTTCCGCAGTACAGGCAGTATTGCAAACCAGTTTAAGTTTAGCGACCTCGTAAAGGGCGACTTAACCATTACCGAAAACGATGTAGACCATGTGCTTCTCAAGTCTGACGGCATTCCCACCTATCACTTTGCACACGCTGTGGATGACCACCTGATGCGTACAACCCACGTTGTCCGTGGTGATGAATGGCTGCCTACCCTACCCTTCCACATTCAGCTATTCAAGGCCCTTGGCTTTAAGCTGCCTAAATATGTTCACATTGGACCGCTGATGAAAATGGATGGCACCTCCAAGCGTAAGCTCAGCAAGCGGAAAGACCCGGAGTTGGCACTTACCTTCTATAAGGCAGAGGGTTTCCCCGTTGCAGCCGTCTATGAATATATTATGACTCTGCTTAACTCCAATTACGAGGACTGGCGCAGAGCCAACCCCACTGCCCCGGCAACAGACTTTAAGTTCAGCCCCAAGAAGCTGAATCCCGCAGGTAATCTTTTTGACTATGCCAAGCTTACCGATGTTTCCAAAAACGAGATTGCCAAGATGAGCGCAGAAGATGTCTACACCCAGCTGACCGAATGGGCAAAAGAGTTTGACGAGGAATTCTACACCGAGCTCACCGCAAACCCCACATATACCACCGCTATCCTTGCCATCGGCAGAGGCGGCAAGAAGCCTCGTAAGGACCTGGCGGTTTGGAAAGATGCAAAGGATTATATGAGTTTCTTCTTCGATAAGTTCCTGCAGGCTCCTGTCTTCGATGAAAAGTTCGAAAAGGAAACGATTCGGTCTGTGCTGACTCATTTCAATGAGAAATTTGACATTTGTGATGATTCCTCCGTATGGTTTGAAAAGGTCAAAGAAATCACCACTGAAATCGGCTTTACCACTGATATGAAGGCATATAAGGCTGACCCGGATGCATTCCCCGGCACGGTCGCAGATGTGTCTACCTTTATCCGTCAGGCCGTTACAGGCAAAGTAAACTCTCCTGATTTGTATACGGTAATGCAAATTCTCGGGTATGAACGCACAGTGGCAAGAATCAAAAATGTAATTGCTTCCCTATAAGATAAACACCCCTTCGAAATCGAAGGGGTGTTTTCATATTATGTTACAACATGGCAATCAGTGCATCCGTGTAGGCCTTACAGGTAGCGCCGGTCTTGTCGCCGGTTACAGCCAATGTGCAGTTTGCCATTGCGCCCTCAAGCTTCGCTGCCGCATCGCCCCTACAGATATGACGAAGGAGCATTGCTTCCGCTTTCAAAATGCTCACCGGGCTTGCGTAATCCCCCAGACCTTCCTCAATCAGACGGGGTGCAGAGCCGTGAATAGCCTCAAACATAGCATACTTGTCGCCGATGTTTGCACTGCCGGCCGTACCAACACCGCCCTGAATTTGCGCAGCTTCGTCCGTAATAATATCACCGTAGAGATTCGGCAATACAAACACCTGAAACTGGTTGCGAATTGCCGGATTCACAAGATTGGCTGTCATAATATCAATGTACCAATCGTCTGCAACGATTCCGGGATACTCCTGTGCAACTTTGTGGCAAATTTCCGTAAATTTTCCGTCAGTCTTTTTCATAATGTTGGCTTTGGTAACAATGGATACCCGGGTCTTGCCGTTATTCTTTGCGTAGTCAAAGGCCGCACGGGCAATCCGCTCTGTGCCCAGATCGGTGGTAACCTTAAAGTCCACCGCCATGCCCGGTAAGGCTACGCCACGGCTTCCCAGCACATACTCGCCCTCTGTATTCTCCCGGTAGAAGATCCAGTCGATCCCCTCTTCTTCCACTGTAACCGGCCGGACATTGGCGTACAGGTCCAGTTCCCTACGAAGGGTAACATTTGCGCTTTCCATTTTCCCGCCCATAGGCGTGGTCGTAGGGCCCTTCAGCAGCACGTCGCAGGTCTTGATTGCCGCGAGCACATCGTCGGGAACAGGCTTACCTAAGGCAAGACGGTTTTCGATTGTAAGGCCCTCGATCTTTTTAAGCACGACCTTGCCTGCCGCAATTTCATCGCAAAGCAGCTTCGTAAGAATGCGGGTTGCGCCTTCCATAATGATTGGGCCGATACCGTCGCCATCAATAAGCCCGATGGTAATAACCTCTTTTGTGGAGAAATCCACTTTGTCTGTAGACATACTTTCGATACGCTTCAACTGTTCTTCCAGTAGAACTTTGAAGCTTTCACAGGCTTGCTCAACAGGTGTCATTATCCATTCTCCTTTGTATAATTCAGAAGGCCGCCTGCCAACAGAATTGCCCGCTGGCGCTCTGTAAGGTCGCAGGTTGCACGGAAGGTCTTTCCGGTAAGGCTGTCTTTAATGACCAATACACCGCTCGTCATAGAAGCAACAATATTATCGAAAGTGAGCTTGCTGCCTTGACTGACCCAATCATAGTCATCAGGATTTTCAAATGTCAGGGGCAGAATACCGGCATTAATTAAGTTGGCAACATGGATTCTTGCAAAGCTCTTGGCAATGACGCAGCGAATGCCTAAGTACATCGGCACAAGGGCCGCGTGCTCACGGGAGGATCCCTGACCATAGTTACTTCCGCCAACAATCACACCGTCGCCAGCCTTCAGGGCGCGCTCCGGGAATTCGGGGTCGCATACCTCGAAGCAGAACTTGGAAAGGTAAGGAATGTTGGAGCGGTAGGGCAGAATCTTCGCACCGGCAGGCATAATGTGGTCGGTGGTAATATTGTCGCCAACCTTCAGCACCAGCTCGGCCGTTAGAGAATCCGCAAAGGGCTTGCTCTTGGGGAATTCCTTAATATTCGGTCCTCTGAGAACTACGCCGTCATTTCCTTCCGGCAAGGGCATGAGCACGCCGGAATCGTCGACCTTGAAGCTGCCCGGTACGGAATACACAGCATCACACGCAACAGTCGTGGGATCCGTAATGTAGCCGGTAAGTGCGGAAGCAACCGCAGTTTCGGGAGAAACCAAGTATACCTGACCGTCCCGTGTTCCGCTTCTGCCTAAGAAATTGCGGTTAAAGGTACGCAAACTTACGCCCTCAGAATTAGGTGAGAAGCCCATACCAATACAAGGACCGCAGGCGCACTCCAAAAGACGAGCGCCACTGCTAAGAATGTCTGTCAGCGCACCGCAATCAGAGAGCATCGTCAGTAAGTCGGATCGTAGCCATGTCGTTCTGTGAGCCAAGGAGTTGTAGTTAACACTTGTCTTCCTAAGACCGCTTGGCCTCCGACTTAAGGACCGCAGGCGCACTCCAAAAGACGAGCGCCACTGCTAAGAATGTCTGTCAGCGCACCGCAATCAGAGAGCATCGTCAGT
>JAZSKZ010000009.1:0-9017 GCA_045535135.1 Faecousia sp. | reverse complement strand
CGGGTAGGAAAGGCCGCCGGTGGCAAGAATGACCCAGCCTGCCGGAATCTCCTCCCCCTCTGTCTTTACGCCGCAAACCCCACCGTCCCGGGTGAGAATCTTCTCTGCTCCGGCGGTTTTAACCGTTACGCCCAAGCGGTGCATACGGTTGCGCAGGGCCTCAAGTACAGAAGCGCTGCGGTCGGTTTCAGGAAAGACCCGGTTTCCCCTCTCTGTTTTCAGTTTACAGCCTGCCGTCTCAAAAAATGCCATTACCGCTTCCGGCGGACAGGCTTCCATTGCGCTATAAAGGAAGCGCCCGTTTTTGGGCACATTCTCCAGCACCTCCCGAGCTGTGCAAGCATTGGTTACATTGCAGCGGCCCTTGCCGGTAATTAAAAGCTTTTTGCCCAAGCGGTCATTCTTTTCCAAAAGCAGCACCCGGTTTCCCATTTCTGCCGCCCGGATAGCGGCAAACATTCCTGCCGGACCGCCGCAGATTATAATACCGTCATACATCATCTGATTTTCTCCATCAAGGCATTTACTTCCTCATCTGTCAAATACCGCCACTTGCCCTTGGGAAGCTCGCCCAAAAGAAGCGCTCCCTGAGAAATACGGCGCAGCCGGGTTACATACATCCCCGCCATATCGCACATTCGCCGCACCTGCCGGTTTCTGCCCTCGTGAATGGTAATCTCCAGCATCGCCCGGCCATTTTCTGCGGAAAGGAGCTTCACCTTCGGCGGCGCAATTTTGTAGCCGTCCAGAACGATGGGCGCTTTCAGCCTTTCAAGGCCGTCAGCCGTATATTTCTCCACCCAAACCTGATAGGTTTTGTCTATTTCGTTTCTGGGGTGCATCATTTTATTGGCAAATTCTCCGTCGCTTGTAAAAAGCAGCAAACCCTCGGAGTCCATATCCAGCCTGCCCACCGGGTAGACACGCCTGCCGCACACCACCAGCTCTGCGGCGGTTTTCCGCCCTTTTTCGTCTGCCATAGTGGTAACATACCCCCGTGGCTTATGGAGCATAATGTACACCGGGGCATCCCCGGCAGGGATGGGCTTGCCATCCACACATATTTCGTCCTTTTCCGGATCTGCCCGGTCGCCCACACTACAAACCTGCCCGTTACAGGTTACACGCCCATCTGCAAGCAGTTGCTCTGCCTGCCGCCGGGAGCATACGCCCCGGGCAGAAAGGATTTTCTGCAATCGCTCCATTTATTTCCCTCCAAACAATTTTTCCCAAAATGATTTATGGGGTACTTTTTCCTGCTCCACCGTGCTGCCATACACCATAGGGATTCTTCCTACGGTTTTTTCACCCAGCACCACATAGGCATATCCGGCGCTTTGCCCCTCCGCCACCGGCGCATAGACAAATCCCAGCCCCGGAAGCACAATACGGGGTTCTTCCTTTTCTGTCAGCGGATAGGTAAAGCCCTCTGTGGCAATAAGCGCTACTTGTCCCGCCTGTCCGCCGGCAATTTCTTTATAGCCCAGTATCTGCCCCTTTTGCACCAATTCTTTCAGGGAAAAGGCAGAAAAACCTTGCTCCATAAGGGTTTTATGGTCGCTCCAATCATTCGGGGCATTGATGGTTACCGCAACCAGTCTGCGCCCGTCCCGGGTGGTGCTGGATACAAGGATTCTTCCTGCGGCTTTCGTGTATCCGGTTTTTACGCCGTCCGCACCGGGAAGCTGCCAAAGAAGCTTATTGTGGTTCGTAAGGGTTCTGCCGGTTACATTTACGGTCTTTGTAGACACGGTTTGGGCAAATATGGGATTGTCCATAGCATATGCCGCCAATACCGCCATATCCCGTGCCGTAGAATAATGCCCGGGTGCGTCCAAGCCGTGGGGGTTTGCAAAATGGGTGTTTTCAAGACCCAAACGGTACGCCTTATCGTTCATAAGGCCTGCAAAGCCCTCCACCGTGCCGCCGCAGTAAATTGCCAGCGCCACTGCCGCATCGTTGCCGCTTTGCAGCATAAGCCCGTAAAGCAGCTCCTGAATGGTGAGGATCTCCCCCTCCTTTAAATACATGGAGGAGCCTTCAATCCCCACCGCCTCCTTGGGAATCCGCATTCTGTCCAGCACATTACACTGCTCACAGACCACAAGGGCGGTCATTATCTTTGTGGTGCTGGCAATCAGGCTTTGGGTATCGGGATTTTTGCTGTAGAGCACCCGCCCGGTTTGGGCATCCATCAGCACAGCCTTTTGGGCAGACAGCGCCGAAACATCAAAAGAAAAAAGCAGGACGGCAGCCAGTAATGCAGCTGCCATCCCGGCCATTCGCTTTAACATATACTCACCTCGGTTTATTTTTACCGAGGAAGCTTATTTTATTCGCCCTTTTTCTCCGTCCGGCTATCAATAAAGGCCGCAATTTTATCAAGAGTGTCGGGCACCATTTCCACCAAGCGGTCTGCAGTGGTATTGGCAGGCGTTGCCACAGGCAGTACCCGCACGCTTCCCTCTTTTACCACAAGGAACGCAACGGGAGATACCTTCACGCCGGCGCCTACACCGCCGCCAAAGGGATTTTCCGGGCCGTGTGCGTTCTTGGTGGTGAAATCAGAGCCACCGCCGCCCAGACCAATGCTGACCTTGGAAACAGGAATAATGGTTACACCGTCAGGGGTGGTAATGGCTTCGCCCACCACAGAATTGGCATCCACCATTTCCCGGATTTTTGCAATGGTGCTCTCCAGCATATTCGGAAGATTCTTACTCATATTACTTGCTTCCTTTCCGTTTTTTCCGTAATGTTAAATACGCCCGCAAGGCCCGAATGCCGTATTTTACGGCAATTCCCAAGAGCCTGCCCAGCGTCATAGTAATGTCTGCTAACACATAAATTGTGGTTTCCGAGGCGGTGAAATCACATTCCACCTCCACATTCCGCTTTTTAATCACGAAGATGGCTTCCAGCCTTGGCAGGATGTTTCCTACCGCCGCCCAAGCCCTGCCGTAATTTACCGCCAAGTCGCAAGGGTCATTCCCCGCCATTACCAGCTTCAGCTCCAAGCGGCGAATCCGCAGCTTCCTGCGAAAGCTGCCCAGCGCATCTTTTGCCACCTCCAAAAGTGGCAAAAAATCCCGCAGAGAGCCGCCTTTTTTCTCTTTCTCTTTTTCCTTGGCAGGCTTCGGCGTTTTGACTTTTATGGCTACCGTGTCCTTTTCTTTTTCCGCTTTCTTCTTTTTCTTTTTGGGAAGCAGCTTTAGACGAAGGGGGCCTATCAGCAGCCACACACCGGCATCGCCGCTTTGGTACAGCGCCCGGACGCCTAACGGCAGCCAGTAAAGCAGGAAGAGGATTCCTCCGAAAATCAGAACGAATCTCATTGTACCTCCTCCGCAGAAGCCTCCTCAATGGTCATCTGCTCCTGAGGGAGAACGATTGCCTCGCCGAAATCCACCTTATCGATTGCCGGCAGTTCATCTAAAGAACGCAGGCCGAAGGTACGCAAAAAGTCCGGCGTGGTCTTATACAGAATGGGACGGCCGGGTACATTCAGCCGACCGGCTTCCGTAATCAGCTTTTTATTCAGCAGTGCACCCACAGAATAGGAGCTGTCTACGCCACGGATCTGCTCCACCATCGCTTTGGTTGCAGGCTGATAGTAAGCAACAATGGTCAATGTTTCCAGCTGGGAAGAAGAAAGCTTAGGCGGCTTTCTGGTTTCCAGTGCCTTTGTGATATAATCCGCCATCTCCCCGGAGGACACCATCTGGTAGCCCTGCTCAAGGCGCAGAATGCGAATACCCCGGCGCCCGAAGGAAAGCTCGTCTGCCAGCGCATCGGCGGCGGCAATAATTTCGTTTTCATCCGTTTCCAGCACCATTGCCAGTCTGGAAACCTCCACTCTTTCACCGGCGGCAAAGAGGATCGCCTCAATGGCCCGCTGCAGTTCAATTTGTTCCATAGACTTCCTCCTCCACAGGTTCTTCCGGATTGCGAATCAGCCGCACATTGGGGTTTTCGCCTGAGGTGTCTTCCTCCTCCAGCGCCACGCTGTTGGTCCTGCAAAGCTCCAGAATTGCCAAAAAGGTGGCAACCACCTCAGAGCGGCTCTTATTGCCTTTAAATAAGTTTTTCAGCCGCATAATGCCCCGCATAATCAGGCTGCGAATGACCTCGGTCGCCTTCTTGGTAACGGGATAGGGCTCTTTGCCCACAATGCCCTGGAAATTGACCGTAGGCGGCGGCAGCTGGCGCTGACTGCGCTCGGAAATTTCCTCCAATGCCAGCAGCAAATCCGTAGGTGCGTGGCGGTAGCGGTATGTGCCGTCCTTCCGCAGAGGCTCCGGGTTCTTGGTAAACATACCTCTGCCGATTTCGTTTCTCGGCTCCAGAACGGATACCGCAATACGAATCTGCTCCATTGCGTCCCGCCGCTGGCGCTCCACCAAGGATTGCCGCAGAGCATCCAGCTCCGACTGGGCCTCCGCCGCTTCCGCCGCGGAGAGCAGCATCTTGGTCTTAATCAGCATCAGGTGGGAAGCCATAGCAATAAATTCGCTGGCAATTTCCATATCCAGCCGCTTCATCTCCTCCAGATACGCAAGGTACTGATTGAGAATTGCGGTGATGGACACATCCTGTATCTCTATTTTATTTTTGCTCAGCAGCACGAAAATCACATCCAGCGGGCCTTCAAAATCCTCCCGCTGCTCGTTGCGGGAATGGACTATGCCCGAAAGACGGTATTGCGGTTCAGTCATAATAACCCCATACTTTCCCAATTATCTTTTCCCATTATACCATCTTGTAGACAATCGCGCAAGTATTTCCGTAAAAATACGGCGGAAAGTTTCCTCTCCGCCGCACATTTTATTTGTAATAAGTATTGCCGCCGATAAATTCCCGAATCAGGCTGGTGGGTGGGATTTCGTCATCCACATCCGCCGCCTTGACATAGTTGAGAATTTTCACAAGACCACGGACCTGCTCATAACAATCCTCCTCCGGCTCAACTGCCGTAAGGAGTGGGAAAATGTGCTTTTTCATAACCGCCAGCTCATAGAGCGTAGAGGTATTGAAAATCACATCTGCCTTCTCCCGGAAGGGGAAAATCCACCGCTTTTCGCCCCGGCGTACCGAGTCCCACATTGCCATAGTATCCTCCACGGCAGCACCCCGGGTTTCAATATCCCGGACAATCCGCCGCAGCAGCCGCAGGTGGCTGGCAGGAATCCGGTTATGGTCGTCAAGGCTGAGGGGAATCAAGGGACAGATATAGAACTTGAAAATCCGGCTCGTATCCACCTCCGGCGGAATCAGCGTGGGGTTCAGCGCATGAAGCCCCTCGATGATAATTACCGTATTTTCCGCCATGGCAAAGGTATGACCCTTCCACTCCCGCTTGCCGGATTTAAAATTAAAGGTGGGAATCTCCACCTCCCTGCCGGCAAGCAAATCGGTGAGATTTCTGCTGAAGAGCGCCGTGTCGATGGTGTTAATATGCTCAAAGTCGATTTTCCCGTCCGGGCCGGGGAGAATTTTATCCCGGTCCATATAATAATCGTCAAGACCCATCAGCACCGGCTTTTTGCCGTGTATCCGCAGCTGTGTAGCCAGCCGGTTCGCAGAGGTGGTCTTTCCCGAGGAGCTGGGACCTGCCAGCATCACAATGCTTGCGCCCCGCGCGCAGACCATATCCGCCACTTGGGCATACCGCTTTTCGTGGAGTGCTTCATTGACACGAATCAGCTCCCGGATTTTGCCGCTTTCGGTCAGGGCATTTAAGTCGGCAACGGTTTCGCACTCCATCAGCTCGCACCACTTGTCGCCCTCCATACACACATCAAAGACCCGGGGCATTCCCTCATACTCCGCCACCCTATCCGGGCAGGCATCGTCGGGATAGATAAAGAAGAAGCCGCCCTCAGCCGGGAGAATATCGAAGGCCTGCACATAGCCGGTGGAGGGCGCCATTTCGCCGTAGTAATAGTCGATAAAGTCTCCGTCGCCGTAGCAGGCAAAGCTCTCTTTTTCCCGCAGCGCCAAAAGCCGTGCCTTATCCTCCATGCCCATTGCGGAAAAGGTGCGAATCGCATCAGAGGTTTTTATCAGGCGGCGCACAAGGGGGATGTCGCTTTCGATGATTTTCCCTACCTCTCGGCGCAGCCGCTTCCAGGAAAAATCTGCACTTGGAACAGAAACATACAATGCAGAGCCTAAGGTACAGCCCATCTTCGCCCGGGCTTCCGGCCACAGACGGTGCAGCGCCAGAAACAGCACGAACCGAACTGTCCGCTCATATACCTCCCGGCCTACCGGGTCGGTGTAGCGAAGCAGCTCCACAACGCCGCCGGAGGCAGCCATTGCCCGCCGGATAGAGGTCTGCTCCTGATTTTCCCGTTCCCGCACCGGCACATAATTCAGGTTAAACACCTCACCGGATAGCTTTGCGGCAATGGGACGACCCGAAAGGCTTCCGCTGTCCAGCCCCATTTGCGCCACGATTTGGCGCAGGGATTGGCCGGGCTTTGCTGTAACTTCTATTCCGTCCACATATAGCTTCATACGGATCCCTCCCGTTATTTTTGGCAACCTGTACAGCTGCTGCAATCGCCGCAGCAGCCTTTCTTTTTCTTTTTGAGGAGAATATATGCGGTATAGCCGCCAATGCTCCCAAGGAGCAGCACATCCAGCACCGTCATAGCATTACCCCCAAGCCGTATACGCAAAGGGCCACCAGCCAAGCGACGGCGCATTGCAGAATCACCACGCCCACGGTTTTTAAGGTAGAGCCCAATTCTCTGCGGATTGCCGCCACCGCCGCCACACAGGGCGTGTACAACAGCGTAAATGCCAGAAAGCTTGCGGCAGATGCGGGGGTAAAGAGTGTGTGCAGCGCCTCTGTCAGCTGCTCTGTGCCTACCCCGAGGATAACGCCGAAGGTGCTGACCACCGCCTCCTTTGCGGTAAAGCCGGATACCAGCGCCGTAACCATCCGCCAATCACCGAAGCCCAGCGGCGCAAAGATAGGCGCAACCAACCGACCAAGAGAAGCTAAGATGCTCTCGCTACTGTCTGCTACTACATTAAACCGCAAATCAAAATTTTGCAAGAACCAAATAAGCACCGTTGCCGCAAAAATCACCGTAAATGCCCGCTGTATAAAGTCCTTTGCCTTTTCAAACATCAAAAGGCACACACTCTTAGCGCTGGGCAGTCGGTAATTGGGTAGCTCCATCACAAAGGGAACAGGCTTTCCCCGGAACGCCGTGGTCTTCAGCAGCAATGCCATTCCCACACCCACCAGCATACCGCCGAAGTAGAGGATAATCATTACCGGCAGCTCGTATCCGGGGAAGAATGCCCGGGCGAAGACGGTATAAATGGGGATTTTGGCAGAGCAGCTCATAAAGGGCGTAAGAAGTATGGTCATTTTTCTGTCCCGGTTGGAGGACAGGGTACGGGTCGCCATAATGGCAGGCACAGAGCAGCCAAAGCCGATGAGCATAGGCACAAAGCTCCGGCCGGACAGACCGATTCGCCGCAAAAGCTTATCCATCACAAAGGCCACCCGGGCCATATAGCCGGAGTCCTCCAAAATAGACAGGAAGAAAAACAGCACCACAATCAGCGGCAAAAAGCTCAGTACACTACCCACGCCTGCAAACACGCCGTCAATAATCAGACTATGCACCACCGGGTTAATATTCCACGTCGTAAGGCCCTTATCTGCCAAAAGGGTCAGCCCATCCACCGCAAAGGCCATTAAATCCGACAGCCAAGCGCCAAACAGGTAGAAGGTCAGGTAAAATACAAGACCCATAATGCCCACAAACATAGGAATTGCCAAGTAGCGGTTTGTCAGCACCTTGTCGATTCTTACACTGCGGATATATTCCTTGCTCTCCTTCGCCCGGACCACACAGCGGGCGCACACCTTCTCAATAAAGTTGTAGCGCATATCCGCCAGCGCCGCATTCCGGTCCAGCCCGGTTTCAAACTCCATTTCAATGACCGAGTGCTCAATCAGCTCCCGCTCGTTGGTGCTCAGCTCCAGCAGGTCAAAAAAGGCTTCCTCGCCCTCAATAAGCTTGATGGCGCAAAACCGCCGGGAAATGCCAAGCTTTTCCGCGTGGTCCTCGATAATATGTACAACCGCGTGAATACAGCGGTGCACAGGCCCGTCAGGACAGAAATCCTGCACCTTGGGGGCAATTTTATTTTTGGCGGTATGTATGAGGGTTTCCGCCAGTTCGGAAATGCCCTCGTTTTTCACCGCGCTGATGGGCACCACAGGCACGCCCAGCGCTTCCATCATGGCTTTCACATTTACACTGCCGCCGTTGCCCCGCAGCTCGTCCATCATATTGATGGCAACCACCACGGGAATCCGCAGGGTAAGCAGCTGCAAGGTAAGATACAGGTTTCTCTCAATATTGGTGGCATCCACCACATTGAGTATGGCGTCCGGCTTTTCGTTGAGAATAAAATCCCGGGTAATAATCTCCTCCTGCGAGTAGGGGCGGATAGAGTAAATTCCGGGCAAATCCACAATGGCGTGGGTCGTGCCACGAATCGTGCCCATCTTTTGGTCAACGGTTACGCCGGGGAAGTTTCCCACATGCTGATTAGAGCCGGTGAGGGCATTAAAAAGCGTGGTTTTGCCGCAGTTTTGGTTGCCGGCCAGTGCAAAAATCATACCCTATCCCCCTTAACCTCTATCTGCCGGGCATCCTCCCGCCGGATGGTCAGCTCGTAGCCCCGAAGCTGAATCTGAATGGGGTCGCCCATAGGGGCAACCTTCTGCAGACGCACAAAAGTGCCGGGAATCAGCCCCATATCCAAAAAGCGAAGCCGGAGCGGTCCTTCTCCACCCACGCAGGTGATAGTTGCTCCCTCGCCTATTTTCAAATCATCAATGGTCATAGCGCTTCTCCTAAAGTTAGTCTATACTAACTATTATGCACAGAATCATTCTATTGTCAAGTCTATGAGAAATACCCTCCCGAAATTTCGGGAGGGTATGGCTTATTTCTGACCGATGGTCATAATATCGTAAGGCG
>JAZSKZ010000116.1:0-3555 GCA_045535135.1 Faecousia sp. | reverse complement strand
TGTCTGTGAGCCAAGGAGTTGTAGTTAACACTTGTCTTCCTAAGACCGCTTGGCCTCCGACTTGACCTACCTTGTTTGTGTTACGCACAGGCTGCTTTTTCACAGTTGCTTCCTGAGAGCCGGAGGCGGAAAGCTCCTGCGCGACCTTTTGGCGCTTGACTTCCATAGAGGGACGCAGCTGCACCATAAACATTCTGCGGATGGTTTCCTCCCGAATGGCGGTAATCATCGCCTCAAACATCTGATAGCCTTCCTCTTTGTAGGTAATGATCGGGTCGTGCTGGCCGTAGGCCCGCAGACCGATACCTTGCTTCAAATCGTCCATCGCATCGATGTTATCCATCCAGAATTCGTCTACGACCCGGAGCATAACAACTCGCTCCAGCTCCCGCATAATGGCGGGGGTAATGGTTTCTTCCTTTCGCAAGTAGGTGGCTTCCGCTAAGTTGTAAATAACATCACACAGGGCTTTTTCCTCGGCGGGGGCATCCTTTATGCTGCCCCGGGGGATAAACAGTCCCTCCAAACGGGCAGCAAGGGTATTGCGTGCCTGCTCGTCGGCGATACCGCCGTTTTCGCTGAGCACTTCCGATACGGTGGAGTCGATAAAGGTGCGCAGCATAGAGAGCATATTTTCCCGCAGATCCTCGCCGCCCAGCACCTTTTGCCGCTGGGCATAGATGACCTCACGCTGGGTGTTCATTACATTATCGTATTCCAGCACGCTCTTACGGGAGCGGAAGTTACGGCTTTCCACGCTCTTTTGGGCGTTTTCCACAGCGCCGGAGAGCATTTTGTGTTCAATGGGCGTATCCTCATCCAGACCCAGAGTTTCCATAACGGTCATAATCCGGTCAGAGGAGAACAGACGCATCAAATCATCCTGCAGGCTCAGATAGAACCGGCTGGCACCGGGGTCGCCCTGACGGCCTGCACGGCCACGGAGCTGGTTATCAATCCGGCGGGATTCGTGGCGCTCGGTACCGATAATAAACAGACCGCCTGCGTCTTTAACCTTTTGGGCTTCGTCTGCAATACTGTCTTTGTATTTTTTCAGGAGAGTCTTATAGGTTTCCCGAATCTGAAGAACTTCCGGGTCGGTGGTTTCTGCATAGGAGTCTGCCTCGGAGAGAATCTCCTGAGGTAAGTCGGTCTTAGAAAGCTCAGCCTTGGCAAGGAAATCGGCGTTACCGCCCAGCATAATATCCGTACCGCGGCCTGCCATATTGGTGGCGATGGTAACAGCGCCAAACTTACCGGCTTGGGCAATAATTGCTGCTTCTTGCTCGTGGTACTTGGCGTTGAGCACGTGGTGGGGGATGCCTTCCTTTTTGAGCATCCTGCTGAGAAGCTCACTCTTTTCGATGGAGATAGTACCTACCAGCACAGGCTGACCAATTTCGTGGCAGGCCTTCACCTGCTGGATAATAGCACGGAACTTGCCGGCTTCGGTTTTGTAAATCACATCCGGCTTGTCGGTTCGCACAACGGGACGGTTGGTGGGGATTTCCACCACATCCAGTGCGTAGATGGCGTTAAATTCCTCCTCTTCCGTCAGCGCTGTGCCGGTCATACCGGAAAGCTTGTGGTACAGACGGAAAAAGTTCTGGAAGGTAATGGTAGCAAGGGTCTTGCTCTCACCGGCAACGGTAACCCGCTCCTTAGCCTCAATAGCTTGATGCAGACCTTCGTTATACCGCCTGCCGTACATAAGGCGGCCGGTAAATTCGTCGACAATAATAATCTGCCCGTCCTTAACCACATAGTCAATGTCTTTTTTCATAAGACCTCGGGCACGCATAGCTTGGTTAATGTGGTGGGAGATGGTGGCATTTTCGGCCTCGGCCAGATTTTCAATCCCAAAGAATTTTTCCGCCTTGGCAATACCGCTGGCGGTAAGGGTAACACTACGGGCCTTTTCATCTACGACATAGTCGCAGTCGCAGCTGTCCAGCTCTTCCTTGTCATCGGTTTTGGCAAAAACCTGCTTGCGGAGAGTGGCGACAAAGCTGTCTGCCATTGTGTAAAGCTTGGAGGATTCCTCACCCTTGCCGGAGATAATTAGGGGAGTCCGGGCCTCGTCAATCAAAATGGAGTCCACCTCGTCCACAATGGCAAAGGCGTGTCCGCGCTGGACAAGCTCCTGCTTATAAATGGCCATATTGTCCCGGAGGTAGTCAAAGCCCAGCTCGTTGTTGGTGCAGTAGGTGATATCTGCGGCATAGGATTTCCGTCGTTCTTCAGGGGGCATACCGGGAATGACAAGGCCGATGGTAAGTCCCATATAGCGGTAGACCTTGCCCATCCATTCAGATTGGTATTTGGCAAGGTAATCGTTAACCGTAACCACATGCACACCTTCGCCGGTGAGGGCGTTCAGATAACAGGGGAGGATCGCAACCAGCGTTTTACCCTCGCCGGTCTTCATTTCCGCAATCCGGCCCTGATGCAGAACGATACCGCCCAGCAGTTGCACCGGGTAGGGACGCATACCCAGCACCCGGTCCGCGGCCTCCCGAATAGCGGCAAAGGCCTCGGGAAGCAGGTCGTCCAGACCCTCTCCCTGAACAAGCCGCTCCTTAAACTGGTTGGTCTTTCCACGCAATTCTTCCTCGGACAGGGCTCTGTATTCTTCCTCTAAAGCCAAAATTTTATCTAATGTGGGCTGAAGCCGCTTAATCTCCCGCTGGGAACGGGAGCCGAACATTTTCGTAAAAAGTCCCATATGAATCTCCTTTAGGGTATATTTTCTACATTATAACACACGCCACCGAAAAAATATAGAGGAATTGTGAAATTCTGCCCCGTTCCTTACTGAAAATTTGTAAAAATAGATGGGCAGGAAATGCAATTTTTTCTTGCATAGGAGAAAGAATAGTTGTATAATAAGGCAAAAAGCGATGGAGGGTAACAATATGGCAAATTATCTGACAACTAATGTCCGTCCCAACGATATGATTCGCATTACAACCCCGGAGCTTGCCAATGCATTTATTCACGAGCAGGTGGCTGCTGTCCGTCAGCAGGTAGGCGACAAGAAGGTGCTGCTGGCGCTGTCCGGCGGTGTGGATTCTTCCGTGGTCGCCGCACTGCTCATTAAGGCGATCGGCAAGCAGCTGGTGTGCGTGCATGTAAACCACGGTCTGATGCGGAAGAACGAGTCCGAGGGCGTTATCAAAATGTTTAAGGATGGTCTGGATGCCAACCTGATTTATGTGGACGCCACCGATCATTTCCTGAATCTGCTGGCCGGTGTTTCCGACCCCGAGAGCAAGCGTAAGATTATCGGCAAGGAATTCATCACCGTATTTGCTGACGAGGCTCGCAAGCTGGAAGGTATCTCGTTTTTGGCGCAGGGCACCATCTATCCTGACATTCTGGAGTCTATGAAGGCGGCAGAGGGCAAAAAGGCAGTTAAGTCCCACCACAATGTTGGTGGTCTGCCTGCAGATTTGCAGTTCGAGCTGGTAGAACCGATCAAGCTGCTGTTCAAGGACGAAGTTCGCGTAGTCGGCGAAGCGCTGGGTCTGCCCCACGGTATGGTCTACCGTCAGC
>JAZSKZ010000122.1:0-3547 GCA_045535135.1 Faecousia sp. | reverse complement strand
CTATCGAATGATAGGCGGCATTTTTTACAGGCTGTATACGCAAACTTCCCAAGGCGCGAGAGTCTTGTCCGTTTCCGGTGCAAGGGGGGTATCCATATTGGAGAGAATGGGGGTAAATTTCTTTCCCATGAGTTCCTCCGGTAATGTGAATTCCGCCGGTTTGCCGGAATAATTGGCAACAATCAAAAGTGTTTCCTCCGGGCAAGTTCTGGTATAGGCAAGAATTTGGGGATGGTCCTCCAAATAGAATTTGAGTGCGCCCTCTGTCAGTGCCGGGCTGGTTCTCCGCAGGGCAATTGCCTTTTGGTAATAGGCAAACACAGAGTCCTCCGATGCCCGGTCCTTCTCCAGATTAATTTCCTTATACCGGGGATTGACTCCCAGCCAAGGCTTTCCTGTGGTAAAGCCGGCATTTTCTTCGCCGTTCCACTGGTAGGGGGTGCGGGCATTGTCCCGGCTTCGGGGCGCTACAAACTTCAGCGCTTCCTCCGGCACCATACCGTTATGTACAAGGGCGGTGTACTCTGCCCAAGTATAGCGGCAGTTGTATTTCTCAATATCGTCGAATTCCACATTGACCATACCGATCTCATCGCCCTGATAGACAAAGGGGGTGCCGGGTGTGGTCATATTTAATGTGCACAGGAATTTTGCGGAGCGGGTACGATACTTCCCGTCCTGTCCATAGGCAGATACCTGCCGCTGGGAGTCGTGGTTGGACAGATACTGTACTGCCCAGCCGCCCTGCTCCGTTACCTCTGCCCAGTTCTTCTGCACAGTACGGAACTGCTCCGGGGAAATTCCCTGACGGGTACGGCTGCTCAGCTCAAAGTGGTAAACAATATCCAGCTCTTTTCTGTGCTTTCCCACATAGTTGAGACCGTTTTTCCAGGTAACACCGGCGCCCTCGCCTACTGTAACACAGGGGCATTTGCTGAATACCCGCTCGTTCAGCTCCCGAAGGAAGTCGTGAATACCTTCCACATCGGTGCACATAGTTTTGTCCACAACAAAGCCGTTACGGTCCATCTTCGGGTCCGGCTCCTTGGTGCTGTCCGGGAAGCCAGGCATCTTCTTCAGCCGGGAGATAACATCCAGCCGGAAGCCGTCGATTCCCATATCCAGCCACCAGTTGAGCATTTTGTAAATCTCTTCCCGGAGGGGTTGATACTCCCAATTGAGGTCCGGCATTTTGATGGCGTATTGGTGGAGATAATAGTCTCCTGTCAGCGCATCCTTTTCCCAAATAGAGCCATTGCCCTCCCGGAAATAGCTGCCCCAGTTGTTAGGCTCGGAGCCGTCAGCCTTGGGCTCTTTCCAAATGTAATAGTTTCGGTAGGGATTGTCCCGGGATTTCCGGGACTCCTGGAACCAGCGGTGTTCATCAGAGCTATGGTTCAGCACCATATCCATAATAACCCGAATGCCCAGCTTGTGGGCCTCGTCAAGCACCTGCTTGAAATCTTCCATTGTGCCGTAGGCCGGATAAATATCCTGATAATCGGCTACATCATAGCCGTTATCCACCTGCGGGGACTGATAAAGCGGTGCAAACCAAATGCAGCCTACGCCCAGCTCCTTAAGCATAGGAAGCTTGGAGAGGACGCCCTGTAAATCGCCGATGCCATCTCCGTTGGAGTCGCAGAAGCTTTTACAGTAAATTTCGTAAACGATTTCTTTTTGCCACCATTTTGTTTCCATATCCGCAACAATCCTTTCTCAGCACAGCTTAGCACCGGCAGGAATCTGGTCGCTGACCATAATGAGGTTCAGCTTTTCCTCACCCTTTTCGGTGTGTACGGCGCTCAGCAGCATACCACAGGACTCTCTGCCCATCATCTTTCTGGGAGGCAGGTTGGTGATTGCCACCAAGGTCTTGCCGATGAGCTCCTCCGGCTTATAGTACTTGGCAATGCCGGAAAGAATCTGCCGGTCGGTGCCGGTACCGTCATCCAAAGTAAACTGCAGAAGCTTGTCGCTCTTTTTCACCGGCTGGCAGTCCTTAACCTTCACTGCCCGCAGGTCGGACTTGCAGAAGGTATCGAAGTCCACATTCTCCTCTGCGTAAGGCTCAATTTCCAGCGCAGGCAGAGCAGCCTTTGCCTTTTCTGCATTCATTGCGTTGATTTCTTCCATTTTCTTCTCCATATCCAATCGTGCAAACAGGATTTCGCCTGCGCCCACCTTGTTTCCGGCAACCATTGCGCCAAAGGTCTGCAGGCTTTC
This sequence comes from Faecousia sp., assembly GCA_045535135.1. Classification (GTDB taxonomy): domain Bacteria; phylum Bacillota; class Clostridia; order Oscillospirales; family Oscillospiraceae; genus Faecousia. The sequence goes on along the minus strand of JAZSKZ010000122.1, from coordinate 1,321 downwards.
CAGTCCGCCGTTTTCCACGCCCAGCTGAGAAAGAATCCGCTGAGAGGTTTCAGGCAGGAAAGGCTCCAGCGCCACAGCCGCGAACCGAATGGACTTTAGCAGGTTATACAGCACCGTGCCCAGACGGGGATGATTCGCTTCGTCCTTTGCCAGCGCCCAAGGGGCGGTTTCGTCAATATACTTATTTGCGCGGCGAAGCAGAACGAAAATCTCGTCAATGGCGTCTGCCACCTTCAGCTCGTTCATCTTTGCTTCCACATTGCCGGGCATTGCCAGAGCAACGGACTTCAGTTCTTCGTCCACCGCCTCAGGGGTGTTGGGGGTCTTAATCTCGCCGCCAAAGTACTTGTTGCTCATAGCGATCGTACGGTTGACAAGGTTGCCGAGAATATTGGCAAGCTCGCTGTTAATCCGCTCGATCATCAGTTCATAAGTCATAACGCCGTCGGCTGCGAAAGGCATTTCATGGAGCACAAAGTAACGCACCGCATCCACACCGAAGAGCTCCACCAAATCATCTGCGTAAATCACATTGCCCAGGCTCTTAGACATCTTGTCGCCCTTTACCAGCAACCAAGGATGGCCGAACACCTGCTTGGGCAGGGGCTCGCCCATACTCATAAGGAAAATAGGCCAGTAAATGGTGTGGAAACGGACAATATCCTTGCCGATGAGGTGTAAATCCGCAGGCCAGAACTTCTTGTAGCGCTCCTCGTGGTTGCTGTCCGGATCATAGCCGCAGAAGGTAATGTAGTTACTCAGGGCATCCAGCCACACATAGGTCACATGACCGGGGTCAAACTCCACGGGAATGCCCCAGGTAAAGCTGGTACGGCTGACGCACAGATCCTGCAGACCGGGCTTTAAGAAGTTATTGATCATCTCATTTTTGCGGCTTTCCGGCTGAATGAACTCCGGATGGCTCTCAATGTGGGCCATCAGCTGATCGGCATACTTACTCATACGGAAGAAATAGGCTTCTTCCTGCGCATCGGTGCATTCTCTGCCGCAGTCGGGGCACTTGCCCTCTACCAGCTGGCTTTCGGTCCAGAAGGACTCGCAGGGTGTGCAGTACTTGCCCTCATAAGTTCCCTTGTAGATATCGCCCTTTTCATACATCCGCTTGAATATCTTCTGCACCTTGGACTTATGCTCCGGATCTGTAGTGCGGACAAAGCGGTCATAGGTTGTATTCATCAAATCCCAAATCCCCTTGATCTGGGTGCTGACATTGTCCACATACTCCTGAGGCGTAATACCGGCAGCCTCTGCCTTCTGCTGGATCTTCTGACCGTGTTCGTCCGTACCGGTCTGAAAATAC